>DASPTT010000132.1:0-34952 GCA_035623275.1 Acidimicrobiales bacterium | reverse complement strand
AACGACTCCACCTGTGCCTGCAGGCGTGACGCCGTCGTCTCGAGCTGTTGCTGTTGCTGCTCGATCTGCTGGTGCTGGGTGCCGAGCCCGGTCAGTTGGTCCGCCAGCGTGGCCCGTCGGGTGAGCGCCTCTCGGGCCAGGTCCTCGTTGCCCTGGGCCAGGGCCTGCTTCGCCTGGTCTTGGAGCTTTTGGGCCTGGGCCTGGAGCTGGCTGGCCTGGAGCTCGAGCCGTTTCTTGGCGGTCGCCACGTCGGCCAGGGCCCGCCGGACCTTGGTCAGGTTCTCTTGCTGCTTCTCGTAGGAGAGGTCGAGCATGTCGGCCGGGTTCTCGGCCTTGTCGAGGGCCTTGTTGGCCTTGGCCTGGACGATCCCCGAGAGCCGTTTCATCACACCCATGCTGTCCGTGCCTTTCGTCGCGTCGCCCCACGACCACGTGGCGCCCCACGATTGCACCACGGTCAGCCTCCCCCGTCGAGAGCGCCCAGGCCGGGGCCCCAGTTGGGCCTTCCGGCACTGTTGTTTCCCAGGCCCCGGGCGGACGATCGACCTGGTGGTCCACGCACGGCCGCTCAGTGGCCTCGACGCGACGTTCCTGCACCTCGAGACCGCCCGCACCCCCATGCACATGGGTTCGGTCGCCGTCTTCGAGGGCGGGCCCCTCCGTGACGCCGGCGGGCGGATCCGCATCGAGCGCCTCCGAGCCGACGTGGAGGAGCGCCTGGACCTGGTCCCGAAGCTGCGCCAGCGGGTGCGGCGGCCCTTCCTCGGCCAGGTCGCCCCCGTCTGGGTGGACGACGAGGACTTCGACGTGGCCGCCCACATGCGGGTCGTGGCCCTCCCCAAGCCGGGCACCACGGCCCAGTTGGCCCGCCTGAGCGCCGAGATCCTGGCCGTCCCCCTGGACATCGACCTCCCGCTCTGGCAGATGTGGTTCGTCGAAGGCCTCTCGGGCGGGCGCGTCGGCCTGGTCGAGAAGCTCCACCACTCGCTGGCCGACGGCCTCGGCGGCGTGGAGCTGGCCACGCTCCTCCTCGATCCCGGCCGCAGGCCCCGTCATCTCGCCTCAGCGCCCACGCCCTGGCACCCCGAGCCGGTGCCGGGCGCGATGTCGCTCGCCGCGCGCGACCTGTCCGTCGCCACGGCCCGGCTCGTGCGCGCCGGTCGCCTGGCGGCGCGCTCGATGCTGGCACCGGTGCGCACCACCCGGTCGGGGCTGCGCCTGGTGGACGGGCTCTCGTCGGTGCTGCCACCGGGCCTGCTCGCGCCGCGTTCGTCCGTCAACACGCGCATCGGCCAGGCCCGGCGCGTCGGGTTCGTGCGCGTCGCCATGGAGCACCTGCAGGCCGTGGAGCGGGCGCACGGTGTGACGATCAACGACGTCGTGCTGGCCGCGGTGACCGGGGGCCTGCGGCGCCTCCTCGTGTCGCGGGGCGAGCACCTCACCGGTCTCGAGCTCCAGGTGCTGGTGCCGGTGGGCGTGCCCCACGACGACGGCCACGCACTGGGCAACGACGTCTCGGCGATGCTGGTGCGCCTGCCGGTGTGGTGTGCGGACCCCGGCGAGCGGCTCGCCCTGGTGGCCGCGTCGGCAGAGCGGGCCAAGCGCCACGGCCAGGCCGCCGCCTACCGGGTGCTCATCGACGCGCTCGACGCCCTGCCCCAGCCGCTGCTCGCCGGGGTGGCGGGGGTCATGCAGCACCAGCCCGTGGTCAACCTGGTGGTGACCAACGTGCGGGGGCCGGCGTCCCCGCTCTACGCGCACGGGGCGCGCATGCTCGAGGTGTACCCGATCGTCCCGCTCGCCGGGAACCTGAGCCTGGGCGTGGCCGCGCTCAGCTACGACGGGCACATGCACCTCGGTCTGTACGCGGATCGCGACGCGTGCCCGGACGTCGGGGTCTTCGCCCAGGGCGTGCGGCGGTCCTTCGCCGAGCTGATCGGCCCGCTCGACACGGGGCGGCGGTCCGCGGCCAGGCACGAGGCCCGCCCGCTGGAGGCGACAGCGGCCCCGCGCCCGACCCGGACGCCCCGGGGCCCCCGCCCGGCGCGGGCCGTGGGGGAGGAGTGACGACGATGAAAGAGCTGATCTACCCGCGCCTGTTCCTTCCCACCGCCGAGCGCCTGGCCGACAAGGTGGGCTTCGTCGACGTGGCGCGCGACGGGGTGCGCTACGAGGGCACCTTCGCCTCGCACCTCGACCGGGTGGCCCGGCTGTGCCGTGCCCTGTCCTCGACGCTGGGGATCGCCCCCGGCGACCGCTTCGGGGTGCTGGCCATGAACGGCCACGAGTTCATCGAGCTCTACCACGCCGCGCTGTTCGGCGCCGGCATCGTCAACCCCGTCAACATCCGCTTCTCGCCGGCCGAGCTCGCCTACGTGCTGGCCGACTCGGGGACGACGGTGATGTTCACCGACCCCGTCTTCGCCTCCCTGGTCGACCGCGCCGTCGCCGAGGAGGGCGCCAAGCTCGACAAGCTCGTCGTCATCGGCGGCGAGCCGGGCGACGGCATCACCGGGCGAGACGTCGACACCTTCGCCTACGAGGAACTGCTCGGCTCGGCCGATCCGGCCATGCCGGCCGAGCCCGAGGAGACGGATCCCGTCATCCTCATGTACACCGGCGGCACCACCGGGCTCCCCAAGGGCGTGTTGCTCGAGCAGCGCGCCGAGTTGCTCAACGTGTACCACGTGGGCCTCGAGATCGGGTTCCGCGAGGGCCGCCGGTTCCTGTTCCAGTCGCCCATGTTCCATGCCGCGCTGGTGGCAGGAGTCCTGGGCATCCCGGCCAGCGGCGCGACCTCGGTGACGATCCCCCTCTTCGACCCCGGCCTGGTCCTCGACGTGATCCAGTCCCAGCGGATCGACACGACCATGGTCGTCCCCATCATGCTGTCGATGCTGCGCGACCACGAGAGGTTCTCGGTCCGCAAGCTGCGCTCCCTGCGCCAGCTGGTCTACGGGGCGGCGCCCATCGCGCCCGCGGTGCTGCGCGAATGGCTCGAGCTGCTGCCGCGCACCGACTTCTACCAGGGATACGGGATGACCGAGGCCGCTTCGGTCGTGGCCTTCCTCGGTCCCGAGGAGCACCGGCAGGAGGGCGCCGAGTTCGGGGCGGGCACCCCGGTCTTCGGCGTGGAGCTGCGGGTGACGGACTCGCTGGGCAACGACGTGCCCAAGGGCGAGGCGGGCGAGGTGTGCGTGCGCGGCGGGAACCTCATGCGCGAGTACTGGCACAAGCCCGAAGAGACGGCGGAGGCGATGCGCGACGGGTGGTACCGCACGGGGGACGTCGGCTTCGTCGACGAGCACGGTGTCCTGCAGCTGACCGATCGCGTGAAGGACATGATCGTCACCGGGGGCGAGAACGTGTACTCCACGGAGGTGGAGAACGTCCTGTCCTGCCATCCGGCGGTCAAGGACGTCGCCGTCATCGGGATCCCGAGCGACACCTGGGGCGAGGCCGTCCACGCCATCGTGGTGCTGCGCGACGGCATGATGGCCACGGCCGAGGAGCTCATCGAGTACGTGCGCCGGTTCCTGGCCGGGTTCAAGGTGCCGAAGTCGGTCGAGTTCCGCCAGGAGCCGCTCCCTTTGTCGGGCGCGTTCAAGCCGCTCAAGCGCGAGCTGCGCAAGCGCTACTGGGAGGGCCGCGAGCGCCAGGTCGGCTGACCCGCGCCCCGCCGTGGCCTGCGGAAGCCGACGATCGCCAGCGCCACGAGCGCCACGCCGACGACACCGGCGACGAACCCGCCGGTGGTGTAGTGCAGCGACGTGGGCACGATGCGGCCGTGCGCGGGGTTGGCCGGGTCGAACGCGACCTGCACGGTGTCGCCGACGGTGGCGGGCCCCAGCTGGTCCCGGGAGGCCTCGATGGTGAACGGTCCCCGTCCCCGCACCGTGTAGGACACCTCGAAGAGCGGGTTCGAGAAGTAGACGTGACCCGGCTCCTGTCCTGGTGCGAGGCGGACCGTGCCCAGCGGCGAGCTCCGCACGACGAGGCCCTGCACCTGGTCCGGCGGCGGTGGGGCATGCGAGCCCGCGAGGGCGAACCCGACCAGGAGGGCGCCGAGGAGGCCGACGAGGAGTGCGGTGCCGGCGCCGAGCGACGACCGCCGAGCGCGCGCCGACGTCGGTGCCCGTGCGCGTCCGCGTCCGCGGCGCGCCCCGTGCCCCTCGTCGGCCCTCGTGTCCCTCGGCGGGAGTGCGCCCGCCGGGACCGGCGGTCGTGGCGGCGCGCCGGGGGGTGGGTCGTCGTAGGACTCGACGCCGTGGTCACGGACCAGGTTCGAGGGCCGGCCGTCCGAGTACCAGCGGTGCTGGTGGATGTCGAAGGGGTCGACGAACCAGCCCTGCGCGCCGCCCGTGGAGCCCACGGCCCGCGACCCTAACCGGCCGCCCAAGGCGCCACGCGGGGTCAGGCGTCGCCCTGGTACCCCTGGAGCACGGTGTGGCCGGAGGCGTCGCGCACCCAGACGCCGGCGATCCTGCCGGCAGGCAGCGCGCAGGCCATGTCCACGGCGACGGTCTGGCCGGACACGGTGGTGTAGGTGCCCGTCGCCCACCAGCTCCCGGCGGTCGTGCGCATCCACACCCACAGCACCTGCCCGCCGGGCTGACCGCGCTCGCTCAGGTGCACCGCCGTGCCCCACGACTCGGAGGTGAGCCGGACGGACGCGCTGACGCCTGCCGGCCCGTGGAGCACCAGGGTGCGGCCGGGTGAGCCGGAGGAGGACAGCCCCATGGCCAGCGCCAGCGCCGCCAGCACCGCCGCCGCGCCGCCGAGGACCCCGCCGCCCACCCAGATGCCCCGCCGCCGGCGATCCTGGCGGGCGTCGGCGGCGAGCCGGGTGAGCACCGTGTCCTCGAGGTGGCCCGGCATCCGGTGCTCGTGGAAGTGGTCGGGGTCCGCCATGGGCAGGACCATCGCCACCTGCGCCAGCTCGTCCCTCTCGTGCTCGCACGCCGCGCAGCCCCGGACATGGGCGTCGAGGGGGGCGCGATCCTCGGCGGGCAGCGCGCCGACCGCCTCCAGCGCCAGCAGGCCGCGCCAGTGCTCGCAGGTGTCCGCGGTCACGACTCCCACCCCATCTCGTCGAGGGTGAGGCGCAGCGAGCGCAACGCATAGAAGAGGCGGCTGCGCACGGTGCCCTCGGGCACGCCGAGATCGCCGGCCACCTCCCGTCCGGAGCGCCCGCGGTAGTAGGTCTCCACCAGCACCTGGCGGTGCTCCGGGCGCAGTCGCCGGACGGCTTCCTCCACCTGCCAGCCGACCAGCGCCCGTTCGACGTCGTCGTCGCCGACGGCAACGTCGGTCTCCAGCGGTTCCGTGGGACGCGCGGCGCGGGCCCGCGCCACGTCGATCACGACCCGGCGCTCGATGGCGAAGAGCCACGTGCGCAGCGAACCGAGGGCGGGGTCGAAGCGCTCGCGCGCCCGCCAGGCGCGGACGAAGACCTCCTGGACGACCTCCTCGGCCGCGCCGGCGTCGCCGAGGGCGCGGCGCGCGTAGCCGAACATCTCGCCGCCGTGGGCGAGGAACGCGGCCCGCAGGCCCTCCTCGTCGGCGGCGTTGCCCGGTCCGGGGTCGCCGAAGAGCCCCTCCGGGTATCGGCCGCGGCCGGACCGGCGCGCCCCAGACGCGCGCGTCGGTCCGCCGAGCCGAGATCGGTGCTCCGTCACGGTCGCGGGTCCCTGTCGTCCTTGCGTCGCCGCGCTCAATACCCGCTGCCGTCGTTCGACCTGCCGCTGCCTCCGGTGCCCGGCACCGTGACCGCGTACCAGATCCCGCCGACGCCGTTGCCGTTGGTCTGTCCGGGCGAGGAGTCGCCGGCGTAGGTGTAGAGCGGCTCGCCGTCGTAGGTCACCTGCGTGGTGCCGTCGGGCCGCGTCGTCGTCCCCAGGCCGGAGACCCCCTCGGGCGTGGCGCCCGCCGGCACCGTGTCGGGCGGCCAGCTCGCCACGCAGCCGCTGAGGCACTCGATCTTGTCGGCGGACTCGTCGGTCCGGTGGTAGAGGGTCATCCCGGACGCGGTCGTGAGCACGGTGCCGAGCGACGTCGACCGGGTCACGGCGGTCACGCCCGAGGTCGAGGACGATCCAGACGAGGAGGAGCCGCTCGACGGGCCGGTGGACGCGGCCCGGGCGCCGGCGGTGCTCGACCCGGCGGAGCAGGCCGTGGCGGCCAGGGCGACCCCGGCGAGCACGCCGAGGAGGGCCGCTGTGGTCCGGGTGCTGAGGGTGCGCTGTGCCATGGTCGTGGCCTCCGGCCTCGGAGCCCGGCGGGGCCGGGCGGGCGCTGGGTTCACCGCTGGATACGTACGACGGTAACCCGTTGTTCACGTCCGGCGACCGCGTTCCCCCTGGTCGCGGGGATGCGGCGCGGCCGGGACCGATAGCCTCCGGCCGTGCGTGGCCGCCCCGCCCGTCGTGCACCTGGCGAGCATCCGGTGAGCGCCGCCGCCGTCTTCGACGCCGGCGTCTTCGGCGCCGCCATCTTCGACATGGACGGGCTGCTGGTGGACTCCGAGCCGTTGTGGCGCGAAGCCGAGATCGAGGTGTTCGCCGAGCTCGGCCTGGCCCTCACCGACGAGCAGTGCCGCCAGACGCAGGGGAAGGTGGTCGGCGAGGTGGTGCGCATGTGGTTCGACCGCCGTCCGTGGGCCGGCCGCTCCGTCGACGAGGTGGCGCAGGAGATCCTGGATCGCGTCGAGTCGCTGGTGCGATCCCGGGCCGTGGCCATGCCCGGCGCCCTGGCGGCCCTCGACGCCTGCGAGGCACGGGGCATGCGCCTGGCCCTCGCCTCGTCGTCTCCCTACAGGCTGATCGACGCCGTCGTCGGGCGCCTGGGGCTGCACGGGCGCTTCGCCGTGGTGCACTCGGCCACCGACGAGGTGGCGGGCAAGCCCGACCCCGCCGTGTTCCTCACGACGGCGCGGCTGCTCGGTGTCGACCCGGGCGGGTGCGTGGTCTTCGAGGACGCGCCCGCCGGTGTGGCCGCGGCGAAGGCCGCGGGGATGGCGTGCGTGGCCGTCCCCGAGCGACCCGTGCTCGACCCGTCGCGCTTCGAGGCCGCCGACGTGACCCTGGACTCGCTCGAGGCGCTCGACGACGCGGTCTTCGCGCGGCTCGGCGATCAGGCGACGTAGCCGCCGATCACGTCGGGGTAGTCGGGGAAGTACTCGCCGATCACGTCGAGGCGGAAGCGCCGCAGGATCGACGTCGGGGGCTCGCGTTCGAGGAGGAAGGCGAAGGACGCGGCCACCAGGTCCTCGGGCGGCGTCGTACCCAGACCCAGCCGGGCGGCATAGCCCTCCGGGACGGTCACGTGGTGGGTGGTCGCCCCGGGCCCGCTGCCCACCTCGACCACGAAGGTCCCCTGTGGGCCGGGGCTGACGCGCACGTCCTGGTGGCGGGGCCCGTGCCGGGACATGGGGCGACGATAGCGGTGCCGCGGTGATGGCGGCGCTTGCACCCGGTCACGACCCGCGTGCGACACTGGCCGGGCACGCTCGGCTCCGGAGGTCCCCATGCCCACGATCTACGACCTGCCCATCAAGACGCTCCAGGGGGAGGACTCCTCGCTGGGTGCGCACAAGGGCGAGGTGCTGCTGGCGGTCAACGTGGCGTCGCGTTGCGGGCTCACGCCGCAGTACGCGGGCCTCGAGCGCCTGCACGAGCGCTACCACGACCGGGGCTTCAGCGTCCTCGGCTTCCCGTGCAACCAGTTCCTCGAGCAGGAGCCGGGCACGGCCGAGGAGATCGCCGCGTTCTGCTCGACCACCTACGGGGTCACGTTCCCCATGTACGAGAAGATCGAGGTGAACGGGCCGGGCCGTCACCCCGTCTACGAGGTGCTCGCCGCGTCGGAGGACGCCGAGGGCCAGGCGGGCGACATCCAGTGGAACTTCGAGAAGTTCCTCGTCTCGCCCGAGGGCGAGGTCGTCGCCCGGTTCCGGCCCGGCGTGGAGCCCGAGGACCCCCGGATCGTCTCGGCCATCGAGGCCGCGCTGCCGGGCGCCGGGGGGTGAGCCCCGACTCGGGCGGCGCGCGGGATGCGCCCGCCGAGGCCGTTCCCCGGGTCTTCGCGCGCCGCCTGCCGCGTCCGACCCGCCGGCACCTGATCCGCCGCGGGCGGCGCATCGCCCGTGTCTCCACCCGACACTTCGCGCTGGTGGCGCTGCGCCAGCTCCGCCACGCCCGGCGGGGGCCGCTGCCCGCCGGCGACCTCGGCCGGCCGCTGCGGCGCACCTTCGAGGACCTGGGCGGGACCTTCATGAAGTTCGGCCAGCTCGTCGCCTCCTCGCCCGGCGTGTTCGGCAACGACCTGGCCGACGAGTTCCGCTCCTGTCTGGACACGGGCTCGGTGGTGGCCTTCGACGACGTCCGCCGCACGGTCGAGGACGACCTCGGCATGGCCCTGGAGGACGCCTTCGCCGAATTCCGCCCAGAGCCCATCGGCCGGGCGTCGATCGCCGTGGTCCACCGGGCAACGCTGCACGACGGCAGGCCGGTGGCGGTGAAGGTCCTGCGCCCGGGCATCGACCGACTGGTGGCGACGGACCTGGACCTGCTCCAGCCCCTGCTGGAGCTCGTGGCCCGTCAGACGGGTGACCAGACCGCGGGGTCGCTGCTGCAGATGTTCGACGGCTTTCGCGAGCAGATCGGCGAGGAGCTCGACCTGCGCAACGAGGCGCGGGCCATGGTGCACTTCCGCGGCCTGCTGGCCGAGATCGACCTGCCCTCCGTGGTGGTGCCAGAGGTCCACACCGCGTTGTGCGGCCCCAACGTGCTCACCATGGAGCTCTTCGACGGGGTGCCCATCGACGACCTGGCCCGGGCCGCCGACTACGGCGTGGACCCCGCGCCGTTGGTGGAGGACGTGGTGCGCGCCTTCTTCGTGATGACCGTGCGGTGGGGCGCGTTCCACGGCGACGTGCACGCCGGCAACCTCTTCCTCCTGCGCGACGGGCGCGTCGGTGTCCTCGACTGGGGGATCGTGGGCCGGCTCGACCCCGACACCCATCGATTCGTGATCCGGCTGCTCGAAGCGGCGCTGGGCGACGAGTCGGCGTGGGACGACGTGGCCGCCCACCTGGTCCGGGCGTACGGGCCGGCCATCAAGGAGGGCCTGCGCCTCGACGACGAGCAGCTTGCCGCCTTCGTCCGCTCCATGATCGAGCCGGTGCTGCTGCGGCCCTTCGGGGAGGTGAGCCTGGGTGAGCTGCTCACCGCGCCGCAGGCGCAGGTGGCGCGGGCGCGCGGGGTCGAGGCCCACACCCGCTCCGTGCGGGCCATCCTCATCCGGCTGCGCGCGCAGCGGAAGGTCCGCCGCATGGCCGAGGCGCACGGCGGTGTGGCGTCGGACTTCGACCGGGGGACGTTCCTCCTGGGCAAGCAGCTCATGTACTTCGAGCGCTACGGCAAGCTCTTCATGTCGGACACCCCGCTCTTGTCGGACCGGGAGTTCTTCACCGCCCTGCTCGGCTCCGACTCCTGAGGCCGTTGTGGACAGCGTCGTGCTCGAGGTCGACACCACCCGTCGCCAGGTGGTCGACCTCACCGACGAGCTCCTTTCCTTCTGCCACGGGTCCGGCGACGGGCTCTGCTCGGTGTTCGTGCCCCACGCCACGGCCGGGATCGCGCTGATGGAGACGGGCTCGGGCTCCGAGGAAGACCTCGAGGCGGCGCTCGAACGGTTGCTGCCGCGGGACGTCCCCTATCGGCACCGCCACGGGGCCCGAGGGCACGGCGCCGACCATCTCCTGCCGGTGCTGGTGTCCCCGTCGCTGGTGATCCCGGTGCTCGCCGGCCGGCCGGCCCTCGGCACCTGGCAGCGGCTGGTCCTGGTCGACCGCAACGCCGACAACCCCCACCGGCGGGTGCGGCTCAGCTTCCTGCCCGGCGGGGGCTCGTCCGGTTAGAAGAGCCGCCGGCGGGCGTGGCGTCCCCGGCGCAGCGGGACCGAGCCGACCAGGCCCGACCACAGGAGCCCCGCACCGACCAGACCGGCGCCGATGCAACCGGCGGCGAGCACGATGCGCAGGGAGCCGGCGAAGGGCTCGCCCGTGTGCACGGTCGTGGCACCGGGCACCGGTGCTGCGGCGGTCCGCGCCGGCGGGGTCGCCGCGGGCGGCGTGCTCGTCGGGGTGGGGCCCGGCGCGCCCGGCACGGTGCCCGTCACATCCGGTGGGGCCGACGGCGGTGCCGGCGCGTCGACGATCGTCGCCGTGGCGTCGCCGAGCACGAGCACGGGAGTCTCGGCCGCAGCGCTGTAGCCCGACGGCGGGTTCGTCTCGTCGACGTAGTAGACGCCCGGCGCCAGCGCGGCGAGGTCCGCGCTGGTGCAGGTGGCCCGACCGGCCGGGTCGAGGCCCGAGATGGTGCACTGCCCGACCGGGCCGCCGGCATGCGGTGCGGTGTCGCGGTAGACGGCGTAGCTCCCGCCCACCAGCGGCTTCCCGGCGGTGTCGGTCTTCGACACGGTCAACGTGCCGGCGGGCACCCTGACGCACACGCGGTCCGGGCCGCAGTCGCCCAGCTGGTTCTCGAGGCTGAAGAAGGTCGAGCCGCCGTTCGCGCGGAGCGGCGTGGTGAAGTCGACCGTGCCGCTGTCTTGGTCCGGGGCGATGTCCGTGAACGTGGTGTCGGGCCCCTCGTAGCCCGACGATCCCGGGGGCAGCCCGGCGCAGTAGGCGTCCTCGGCGAAGGTGTAGGTGCACATCCCGTCCCCGTCGAAGGCGAAGATGTCGGCGAACGACGCCAGCGAGATGCTCGAGAGCGGGGCCGGCGAGTCGTCGACGATCCCCACCAGCGTGTCGTCACTGCCGTCGTAGGGGTCGGCGCCGTCGGGGCTCGAGAGCGTGACCGAGCCGTCGGGCCCGACGGTGATGAGCAGGTTGCAGTCGTGGGCGTCGTGCACGTCGGTCGGGCACACGCCGGTGGACGCCGCGGTGGCCGTGCCGGCCAGCGCGGGCAGGACGAGGGCCGCGCCGGCCACCAGCGCGGCGGCGACGAGGCGCCGGGCACGGGCGCCGATCCCGGGCCGCGTGCCGCGGTGTCGTCGAAGACGGGTCATGGGCGTGTCGCTCCCTTCGGGTCCCCCACCCCGGAAGTGTCACCGGTCGACCTCATTTCCGGGTCCACCCGGCATCAAGTCACGACCAACACCTGCCCCACTGGACGTCAACCGTCTCGCGCGCCCAGGATGGCGCCCATGAGCGACGACAACTCCGACTCCGCCCGGTCCGGTCAGCGCGAGCTGGCCCGGCGCCTCGCCGGCGCGCTGCACCTCGGGCATCCCCCCATCGCCATCTCGTTCCTCCACGCCGCCCCCGACGGGGTCGGCGCCTTCGACGAGCCGATGTCCGAGCCCGCGCCCGACGGTCGGGCCGGGCGGGTGCCGGCCGGGTGCGTGTTCTGGGTGCGCGCCGCGACCCGGGCCTTCTCCACGGTCCCCGCCGACCACGGCAACTGCAGCGTCGGCCGCTTCACCCACGGCCTGGCCTCGCTCGAGGACGTGGCCGGCAACGGGGACGTCGCTGCGCTGTTGGAGTCGGGATGGGTCACACCCGAGGCGGTGGCCGGCGTCCCCTCGGTGTCCGAACGCGCCGAGGTCATCGCCTACGGTCCGCTGCCGGAGGTGGACTTCCCCGCCGACGTCGTCCTGATGCGGGTCAACGGCCGCCAGATGATGGTGCTCTCCGACGCCATGCCCGGCCTGCGCATCGAAGGCAAGCCCCAGTGCCACATCGTGGCCATCGCCAAGGAGCAGGGCGAGGTGGCGGCCAGCGTGGGTTGCGCGCTGAGCCGGGCCCGCACCGGCATGAAGCCCGAGGAGATGACGGTGGCCGTCCCCGGCGCGCGCCTCGCGGAGGTGGTCGAGGCGGTGGAGCGCACCGCCGCCGTCGACGGCATGGTGGCCAAGTACGCGGCCGACGACGCCCGCCGCTTCGCCGCCGGCGCCTGAGCGCCCGGATCCCCTAGTACGACTTGGGCAACCCCAGCGAGTGCTGGGCCACGAAGTTCAGGATCATCTCGCGGCTCACCGGCGCCGTCCGGACGAGACGGGCCGCGCCCCACATGTCGGCCAGCCCGAACTCGGTGGACATGCCGTTGCCCCCGTGGGTCTGGATGGCCTGGTCGAGGGCCTTGATGGCGGCCTCGGCGGCCGCGTACTTGGCCATGTTGGCGGCCTCGCCGGCCACGCCGGGGTCGATGCCGGTGTCGACGGCCCAGGCCGCCTTCTGGGTCATGAGCCGGGCCAGCTCGACCTCGATCTTGGACAGCGCCAGCGGGTGGGCGATGCCCTGGTGCCGCCCGATGGGCGTGCCCCACACCTCGCGCGCACGGGCGTAGGCGGCGGCGCGCTCGAGCGCGTAGCGGGCGATGCCGTTGGCGAAGGCGGCCGACATGATCCGCTCGGGGTTGAGCCCCAGGAAGACCTGGCGCAGGCCGTCGCCCTCGGTGCCGATCAGGCGGTCCGCGGGGACCTCGACGTTGTCGAAGAACAAGGTGAACTGCTTCTCCGGCGCGGTGATCTCGACGGGGATGACCGTCTTGTCGAGGCCGCGCGCGTCCATGTCGACGACGATCAGCGACAGCTGGCCCCGCCCCGTCGTCTCGTCGGTGCCCGTCCGGGTCACCACCAGCGCAGACTCCGCCTCGTCGCAGCCCGAGATGTAGTACTTCGTGCCGTCGAGCCGGTAGACGCCGCCGTCGCGCGCGGCGTGCACCGAGATCCGATGGGAGTTCGACCCGGCATCGGGCTCGGTGATGGCGAAGGCCATCTTGAGCTCGCCGGTGGCGAAGCGCGGCAGCCATCGCGTGCGCTGCTCGTCGGTCCCGTAGGCGGCGATGATGGTGGCGCAGATGGCGGGGGACACCAGCATCATGAGCAGCGGGCAGCCGGCCGCCGAGATCTCCTCGAGCACGATGGCCAGCTCGCTGATGCCCATGCCGCCGCCGCCGTAGGCGGCGGGCACGTTGATCCCGAGGAAGCCGTGGCGGCCGAGCTCGTCCCACAGCTCGGTGGTCTTCTCCCCGGCGCGGGCCTTGGCCGTGTAGTAGTCGTGGCCGTACTTGTCGGCGATGGCGCGCACGGCCTCACGCAGCATCCGCTGCTCGTCGGTCTCGGTGAAGTCCACGCCGACCGTTCTAGCGCAGCGACGGCAGCCCGCCCGCCGCGGACGCAGCCCCGGGCCGGCGCCGGGAGCTCAGTCCAGGACCGCCACCGGGACGTCCACGTGGCGGGACCGGACGTACTCCCCGAGGCTCTTGGCCTGGGGGTCGGGCCGGGTGGACGAGGCCACGCCCTCGCCGAGCAGTCCCTCGATCACGAAGTTGAGCGCCCGCAGGTTGGGGAGCTCGTAGCGCCGGATCACCAGGTCCTTGGCCTCGGGGAGCAGGGTGCGCAGGCGCTCCACCGTCAGCTCGGACTCCAGCCAGGCGTAGCCGACGTCGCTGCGGGCCCACAGACCCAGGTTGGCGTTGCCCCCCTTGTCGCCCGAGCGCGCCCCGGCGACGGCCCCGAGCGCCATCCGCCTCGTCTCCCCGCCCACGGCGAGATGGCCGGCCCCCGGCGTCACCGTCCCCGGCGCGCCGGGGTCCCAGGGTGCGGTCTCGGGCGGCGTGACGGCCACGGGCACCCGCCGGCCGTCGCCGAAGACCACGACCTGGTCGACCGCGTCGGGGGGCACGAGGGTCGGCCAGAACACCCCGTAGGCGGCGGCGTCACCCGGCGGGGAGGTCAGGTAGAAGCCCGGGTAGCTGGCCAGGGCCAGCTCGGTGGCCGCGTTGGAGAAGCGCCGGCCGACCGTGTCGGGATCCGCGTCCTTGACCGTGACCCGAAGCTGCGCGCTGGCCTGCTCGTTGGTCTCGGCGTCGGGCTGGTCGGTCCGCACCAGCCGGTAGTCGACCACCGCCGGGCGTCCCGGGCCGTCCAGCATGCGCTCCAGGGTGCGCCGCACCAGGTCGGCCTTGGCCTCGACCTCCAGGCCGGTCAGCACGAAGGTCATGGCGTTGCGCCAGCCGCCCACCAGGTTCACCGACACCTTCACCCGTTCGGGGGCGGGCAGGCCCCGCACGCCGGAGAGCCGGACGCGGTCGGGGCCCAGCTGCTCCAGGCGGATGGTGGAGAAGTCGGCCACCACGTCCGGGTTGGCGTAGAGCGGCCCCCCGATCTCGTAGAGGAGCTGCGCGGTGACGGTGCCGACCGACACCAGCCCGCCGGTGCCCGGGTGCTTGGTGATGACCGACGAGCCGTCGGCCGCCATCTCCGCGATGGGGAAGCCCGGATGCTCCAGGCCCGGCACCTCGCCGAAGAACGCGTAGTTCCCCCCGGTGGCCTGTGCCCCGCACTCGATGACGTGGCCGGCGGCGACCGCGCCGGCGAGGCGGTCCCGGTCGCCGCGGACCCAGCCGAAGCGCCACACGGCCGGGCCGACCACCAGCGCGGCGTCGGTGACCCGGCCCGTGACCACCACGTCGGCCCCCCCGGCCAGGGCCTCGGCGATGCCGAACCCGCCCAGATAGGCGTTGGCACTGACGGGGGCGCCCGGGGCGTGGGCCAGGGCGACACCGGTGTCGAGGTGCGCCAGGGGGTCGCCGCCAGCCTGCAGCTCCGGCAGGCGGGCGAGGATGTCGTCCCCCTCGACGTGGGCGACCTCCACGCCGATCCCGAGCTCCCCGGCCAGGGCGCGCAGGCGCGCTGCGAGCCCCGCCGGGTTGAGCCCGCCGGCGTTGGCCACCACCTTGATGCCCCGGTCCACGCAGGTGCCCAGCACCTGCTCCATCTGCCGGTAGAAGGTGCGCGCATAGCCCAGCGACTCGTCGCGCTGGCGGGACTTCCACAGGATCAGCATGGTGAGCTCGGCCAGGTAGTCGCCGGTGAGCACGTCGATCGGGCCGCCCTCCACCATCTCCCTCGCCGCGGCCAGCCGGTCGCCGTAGAAGCCGGAGCAGTTGGCGATCCGCAGGACCTCCTCGCTCACGAGGCCTCCTCGCCGGTCCCGTCGTCGACCACGACCAGGAGCCGTCCCGCCTCGACCTGCTCGCCGGGGGAGACGTGGATCTCCGTCACGGTGCCGTCGCTCGCCGCGTGCACGTCGTGCTCCATCTTCATGGCCTCGATGGCCACCAGCACGTCGCCCGCCGCCACGGCATCGCCGACGGCCACGGCCACGCGCACGACGGTCCCGGGGAGGGGGGCCACCAACGACCCCGCCGCCATCGACGCGCCAGGCAGGGGGAACCGCTCCACGTCGGTGAGCAGCGAGCTCCCGTCGGGCCCGTCCACCCAGGTGGTCTCCCCGTGCCGGTGCACGGCGTAGCGCCGGAGCACGCCGTCGGACTCGATCGTCACCTCGGTGGGCGACGCCTCGAGCACGCGCACACCGGCGAGCGCCTCGCCGTCCACCCGCACCTGCTCGCAGCGACCGGTGCGGTCGAAGGCGTAGCCGACGGCGACGTCCGTGCCGTCGCAGGTCAACGTGCGTACCTGGAGCTGGTCCCGGTTGTTGCGCCAGCCGGAGGGCAGCCCGCGCAGCACCGGCGCGCCGTCGCGCTCGGCCGCCTGGGCGCCCAGGCCCGCGGCCACGGCGTGCAGGCGACGCGCGTCGGCGTCCGCCAGCGGCGCGCCGAGCACGGCCGGGTCGTGGCGCTCGAGGAACCCGGTGTCGATCTCGCCGGCCAGGAACTCGGGGTGGCGCACGATGCGCACCAGCAGGTCGCGGTTGGTCGTCGGACCGTGGATGCGGGCGCGCTGAAGGACGCCGGCCAACGCGCGCGCCGCCTCGCCGCGCGTCTCGCCGTGGGCGACGACCTTGGCCAGCATCGGGTCGTAGTGCGGGCTCACGACGGTGCCCGACTCCACGCCGCTGTCCACCCGGATGCCGCCGACCGCGCCGGCGGCGAACGTGCCGGCGGCGAACGTGCCGTGGCCGTGGTCGCCGATCTCGAAGCGCCGCAGCATCCCGGCCGAGGGCTGCCACTGTCGCGTCGGGTCCTCCGCGTAGAGCCGCACCTCGATGGCGTGGCCGCGGCGCACCGGCGCCAGCGCCTCGGGCGGCAGGGGATGGCCGTCGGCCACCAGGAGCTGGAGGCGCACGAGGTCGAGGCCGGTGACGGCCTCGGTGACGGGGTGCTCCACCTGCAGGCGCGTGTTGACCTCCAGGAAGGCGAAGCGCCCGTCGGGCATGAGCAGGAACTCCACCGTCCCCGCGTTCACGTAGCCGATGGCGCGCGCCGCGGTGACCGCGGCCGCGCCGAGCTCGGCACGCAACGCGTCGTCGACCGCGGGGGAGGGGCACTCCTCGACGATCTTCTGGTGGCGGCGCTGGATCGAGCACTCCCGCTCGAAGAGGTGCACCACGTTGCCGTGGGTGTCGCCGAAGACCTGGACCTCCACGTGGCGCGGCCGCTCGACGTAGGGCTCGAGGAAGACGGTGCCGTCGCCGAACGCGCCCAGCGCCTCGCGTGCGGCCGCCTCCAGTGCGTCGGCCAGGCCGTGGGGCCCGTCCACCACCCGCATGCCGCGCCCCCCGCCGCCGGCGGAGGCCTTCACCAGCACCGGCCATCCGAGCTCGCCGGCCGCCTCGGCCAGCCCGTTGTCGAACGCGCCGCGCCCGTCGGGCGGGACCTCCACGGTGGGCAGCACCGGCACGCCGGCCGCCGCCATCGTCGCCTTGGCCGCCAGCTTCGAGCCCATGGCCGCCACCACCGCGGCGGGCGGGCCCACGAAGGTGAGGCCGGCCGACGCGCAGGCCTCGACGAACCCGGCGTGCTCGGACAGGAAGCCGTAGCCGGGGTGCACCGCGTCCGCGCCGGTCCTGGCGGCCGCGTCGAGGACCGCGTCGACACGAAGGTAGGTGTCGGCCGGGGCGGCGCCCGCCAGGCGCACGACCTCGTCGGCCTCGCGGGCATGGGGCGCGTCGGCGTCGGGGTCCGAGGCCAGCGCCACGGTGGCGATCCCCATGGCGCGCGCGCTGCGCATGACTCGGCGCGCGATCTCCCCGCGGTTGGCGACCAGCAGCTTGCGGATCACCGGGCGCTCACGGTGCGTCTGCCCATGGCTCACATCCGGAACACGCCGTAGCCGCGTGTCCCGTGGATCTCGTTGTTGTGGACGACCGACAGGCACATGCCGAGCACCGTGCGCGTGTCGCGGGGGTCGATGATGCCGTCGTCGTAGAGGCGGGCGGTGAGGAACAGCGGCATCGACTCGGCCTCGATCTGTGCCTCGACCATCGCCCGCATGGCCGCGTCCGCCTCCTCGTCGAAGGGCTCGCCCCGGGCCTCGGCCGACTGGCGCGCCACGATGGAGAGGACCCCGGCGAGCTGGGCGGGGCCCATGACCGCGGAACGGGCGTTGGGCCAGCTGAACAGGAAGCGGGGATTGTAGGCCCGCCCGCACATGCCGTAGTTGCCCGCCCCGAACGACGCCCCGATGTTGATCGTCAGGTGCGGCACGCGCGAGTTGGACACGGCGTTGATCATGCGGGCGCCGTCCTTGATGATCCCCCGCTGCTCGTACTCCTTTCCCACCATGTACCCGGTGGTGTTCTGCAGGAAGAGCAGCGGCGTGTCCACCTGGTTGGCCAGCTGGATGAACTGCGTCGCCTTGTTGCTCTCCTCGCTGAAGAGCACGCCCCGGTGGTTGGCCAGCACCCCGATGGGATACCCGTGGACGGATGCCCACCCCGTGACGAGCGACGTGCCGTACAGGGGCTTGAACTCGTCGAAGCGCGAGCCGTCGACCACCCGGGCCAGGACGTCACGGGGGTCGAAGGGGACGCGCAGGTCGGCCGAGGCGATCCCGAGGAGCTCCTCGGGGTCGTGGAGCGGGTCGTCGGCCGCCATGGTCGCCCCGGGACCGAGCTTGCGCCAGTTGAGCCGGGCCACGATGTCGCGCCCGATGCGGATGGCGTCGCGCTCGTCGACCGCCAGGAAGTCCGCGAGCCCGCTCACCCGGGCGTGCATCGACGCGCCGCCGAGGTCCTCGTCCTCGGACTCCTCGCCCGTCGCCATCTTCACCAGCGGGGGCCCGCCCAGGAAGACCTTGGAGCGCCCCTCGATCATCACCACGTAGTCGGACATCCCCGGCACGTAGGCCCCGCCGGCGGTGGAGTTGCCGAACACCAGGGAGACGGTGGGGACGGCCGCGGCGGAGCGCTGGGTCAGGTCCCGGAAGCCCCGCCCGCCGGGGATGAAGATCTCCGACTGCGTCGGGAGGTCCGCACCGCCGGACTCGACCAGCGACACGCTCGGCAGCCGGTTCTCGAGCGAGATGTCGGCGAGCCGGGCCGACTTGCGCATCGAGTAGGGGTTGCTCGCCCCCCCGCGCACCGTCGGGTCGTTGGCCGACACCACGCACTCGACGCCGGACACCACCCCGATGCCGGCCACGATGCTCGCGCCCACCGTGTACTGCGTGCCCCACGCGGCCAGCGGCGCCAGCTCGAGGAACGGCGAGTCGCGATCGAGCAACAACTCGATCCGCTCGCGCGCCAGCAGCTTGCCCCGCCGGCGGTGGCGCTCCACGTACCGCTCGCCGCCGCCGGCGCGGGCCAGGGCCAGCTGCGCGTCGACGTCCTCGAGGGCGGCCAGCATGGCGTCCCGGTTCTGCCGGAACGCGTCGGCGGTGCGGTCGACGGCGGAGGCCAGCGCGGGCACGGACGCGTTCCGCCCGGTCAGACCTGGCGTCGCGGCGCGGCCGGCGGCGGTGTGGGGGCCTGCACCGTGCTCGGTGTCATCGGGTGACAGACTAAGCCGCATGGCGGATGGCCCGCTTTCCGCGGTCGTGCTGGCGGCCGGCGAGGGGACTCGGATGCACTCGACGCGTCCGAAGCCGCTGCACCGCCTGTGCGGCCGGCCGATGATCCTCCACGTCCTCGACGCGCTGGCCGAGCTCCCCGTCGAGAAGGTGGTCGTGGTGGTGGGCCATCGCGCCGAGTGGGTCACCAAGACGCTCGTCGACCACGCGCCGCCGTCACTGTCGATCGAGTTCGTCGAGCAGCCCGAGCAGCTCGGCACGGGCGACGCGCTGGCCGTCGGTCTCACCGGTCTCCCGGAGTCGCTCGCGGATGCCGACGGCGACGTGGTCGTGCTCCCCGGCGACACACCGCTGGTGCGCTCGCCCACGCTGGCCGCGCTGGTGCGCCACCACCGGACCAGCGGTGCGGCCGCCACCCTGCTCACCGCCCGTCTCGACGACCCCCGGGGCTACGACCGCGTGATCCGGGGCAAGGAGGACCGGGTCGAGCTGGTCGCCGAGGCCTCGGAGGTCTCGGGCGACGACGTCTTCATCGACGAGGTGGCCACGCCCATCCACGTCTTCCGTCATGCCGTGCTCGCCCCCGCCCTGCGCCGGCTGCGCCCCACCGGCATCGCCGGCGAGCACCTGCTGAGCGACGTCTACGCCGTGCTCCACGACGCCGGGTACCTGGTCGAGTCGCTGCTCGTGGCCGACCCCATGGAGGCCGCCGGGGTGAACGACCGGGCCCAGCTCGCCATCGCGGAGGCGGAGCTGCGCTACCGGATCAACGAGCGCTGGATGCGTCGCGGCGTGACGATGTGGGACCCGGAGCAGACCTACGTCGACGCCGCCGTGCACCTCGAGCGCGACGTGGTGCTCATGCCCGGTGTGATCCTCCAGGGGGAGTGCACCGTGCGGGCCGGGGCGGAGGTCGGGCCGGACAGCCATCTCGTCGACTGCGTCGTCGGCGAGGGGGCGAAGGTGCCCAACGCCAGCGCGGTGGGGGCCCGGATCGGCGACCACGCCAGGATCGGCCCCTACGCCGTGCTGGAGGCCGGCGCGGACGTCGCCCCGGGGGAGGTCGTCGCACCCTTCAGCCACGTCAGGGGCGAGGCCGAGGCCACCGACGCACCGGCGCGGTAGCGTCGCGGCCATGGAACTGGTGCCGCGGCGGCGGCTCGAGCTCGTGTCCGGCCGGTCGCACCCCGCCCTGGCGCGCGAGATCGCCGCCAGCCTGGGAGTGGACCTGAGCGAGGGGAACCTGCGGGAGTTCGCCAACGGCGAGATCCACTGCCGGTACGACGCATCGCTGCGGGGCAGCGACGTCTTCATCGTCCAGACCCACTGCGGTCCGGTCAACGACTCCCTCATGGAGCAGCTGATCATGATCGACGCCGCCAAGCGGGCGTCGGCCAAGCGGATCACCGCCGTCTGCCCCTACTACGGCTATTCCCGCCAGGACCGCAAGGCCACCGGCCGTGAGCCCATCACCGCCAAGCTGGTGGCGGACATGCTCCAGGTGGCCGGCGCGGACCGGGTGGTGAGCGTGGACCTGCACTCGGGGCAGATCCAGGGCTTCTTCGACGTCCCCTTCGACCACCTCACCGCCATGCCCGTGCTCGTCGACGAGCTGCGCCGGCAGGGAACCGACGACCTGGTGGTCGTGGCGCCCGACGCGGGCCGGGTCAAGGTGGCCGAGCGCTTCAGCCAGCACCTCGGGGCGGACCTGGCCTTCGTGCACAAGCGCCGGCCGCGGGGGACCGCCAACCAGGTCGAGGCGCTCGACGTCGTCGGCGAGGTCGAGGGACGGCGCTGCGTGCTGATCGACGACATGATCGACACCGCGGGCACCATCTGCGCCGTGCCGAGCTGCTCTCGGAGCGGAGCGCCGCCGACGTGTGGGCCATGGCCACCCACGGGGTGCTCTCGGACCCCGCCCTCGAGCGCCTCGACAAGTCCCCGCTGTCGCGGGTGGTGCTCACCAACACGCTCCCCATCCCCGAGGACCGCCGCATCGACAAGCTCCAGGTGCTCTCGGTGGCCAAGCTGATCGCGGACGCCATCGACGCCGTCTTCGAGGACACCTCGGTCTCGGAGATCTTCGGCGGCGACAACCTGGCGTAGGGAGCCGGGCCGGACGGGCCGGGCGGGAGCCGGCCGGCTTCTCGCCCCGACGGGCGGGTTTCCGGGCTCGACCTCCAGCCTCTATGCTGTGTCGCTCGTCGTGGCCGGCGACACGAGCCGGCCCGTGGGTCCCCGCCGGGCGCCGTCCCGGCACCGGGGGCCCACCACCTGGTCGTATCCCGAGGAGCGCGTCATGGCCGAGATCACCCTGGTTGCCGAATCAGGCCGAGACATCGGGACGCGCCCGGCCCGCCGGGCGCGCCACGCGGGCCGCATCCCCGGCGTCGTCTACGGCAACGGGGTCGACCCCATCCCGGTGACGGTCGTGGCCCGTGAGCTTCGGGCCGCCCTCAGCACCGAGGCCGGGCTCAACGCCCTGCTGTCGCTCGACATCGGGGGCAGGCAGTACCTGACGCTGGCCCGTGAGCTCCAGCGCCATCCGGTGCGCGGCACGCTGCTGCACGTCGACTTCCAGGTGGTCGACCCCAACCGCGAGGTGACGGCGGACGTCTCCTTGTCGCTGGTGGGCGACGCCGTCGAGCTGCACCGCGCCGACGGCGTGCTCGAGCAGATGCTCTTCGCCCTTCCCATCAAGGCCCGTCCCGCCGACATCCCCTCTCACCTCGAGGTGGACATCAGCGGGCTGACCGTCGGCACCTCGGTCCGTGTCGCCGACGTGGTCCTGCCCGCGGGGGTGAGCACCGATCTCGACCCCGAGACCGCCATCGCCATCGGCCAGCCGCCGCGCGTCGCGGTGGTCGAGGCCGTGGAGGGCGAGGCCGTGGAGGGCGAGGCCGCGGCGGAGGGTGCCCGGGCACCGGCCGAGGGGGCCGCAGGCGAAGGCGCCGCCGAGGCCGGCGGCGATGCCGGCGCGGAGCGCTAGGCGCTGCGCCGCATCCTCGGCTCGTCCCGCACCGGGACGCCGGCCGACCTCCTCGTCGTCGGGCTGGGCAACCCCGGCGCCGAGTTCGCCCATACCCGCCACAACGTCGGTGCCGACACGGTGACGCTCCTGGCCGAGCGCCACGGCGAGCGACTCCGCGCCGAGAAGGGGACCCGGGCGGCCACCGTCTCCCTCCGGCTGCACGGGTCGCTGGTGGTGCTGGCGGTGCCCCAGACCTACATGAACGACTCGGGCCTGGCCGTGGGCGCGCTGGTGCGCCGCCACGGCATCACGGACCTGCACGCGCTGGTGGTCGTCCACGACGAGCTCGACCTGCCTGCCGGCCGGGTGAAGGTGAAGGTGGGCGGGGGCACGGCCGGGCACAACGGGCTCAAGTCGGTCCACGCCCACCTGCACTCGCCCGACTACGCCCGGGTGCGCATCGGGATCGGCAAGCCGCCCGGGCGCCAGATGGGTGCCGACCATGTGCTGCGCCGACCCGGCCGGGCCGACCGGGAGGCCCTGGACGTGGGGGTGGAGGTGGCCGCCGACGCCGTCCTCGCCATCGCCACCGACGGGCTCGAGGCGGCCATGAACCGCTTCAACACCGAGCCGGGCTAGCGGCCGTGTCTTTGCGCAG
Source organism: Acidimicrobiales bacterium (assembly GCA_035623275.1). Classification (GTDB taxonomy): domain Bacteria; phylum Actinomycetota; class Acidimicrobiia; order Acidimicrobiales; family UBA8190; genus DASPTT01. Next base: position 12,558 of record DASPTT010000132.1, on the reverse strand, counting down.
GCACCTCGGCAAGGATGGCCGCCATGGCGCCGGACGCGGTCCACGAGGTGGAGGTGCCGGTGCTCCCGCTGTCCCGCCTCCACCCGCTCATCGGTGACCGGCGGTTCGCCGAGCTCGAGCTGGCCGCGGCCGCCACTCGTGACGCCCTGGCCGGGATCACCGTGTGGAACGTCAACTCGACCGCCACCGGCGGCGGGGTGGCCGAGATGCTCCAGGTCCTCGTGGGCTACATCCTCGACGCAGGCGTCCGCGCCCGTTGGCTCGTGATCCACGGGGACCCGGAGTTCTTCGTCGTGACCAAGCGTGTCCACAACCGCCTGCACGGGGTGCCGGGCGACGACGGGGCGCTCGATGCGCGGGCGGCTGCGGCCTACGGGGCCACGGAGGCGGCCAACACCGGCGCGGTCGTGGCCGCCGTGGCGCCTGGGGACGTCGTGGTGCTGCACGACCCCCAGACCGCGGCGCTGGCCGGCCCCCTGGCGGACGCGGGCGCGCTGGTCGTGTGGCGGTGCCACGTGGGCACCGATGTCGTCAACGAGTGGACCGAGCAGGCGTGGGCCTTCCTGCGCCCGCACCTCGAGGCCTGCGCCGGGTTCGTGTTCTCGCGCCAGGCCTACGTGCCTGCGTGGATGGCACCCGAGCGGGTCAGCATCATCCCGCCCTCGATCGACCCCTTCTCGCCCAAGAACGCGGAGATCTCGTTCCTCGACCAGGCGCGCATCCTCGGCTGCCTGGGGGTGACCTCCGTGCTGGCCGGTGAGCCGCCCGGGGTCTTCGTCCGCCGCGACGGCTCGCCCGGCGTGGTGACCCGTGCCGCCACCGTCGTGGGCGAGGGCGATCGGCTCGACCCCGTCGTCCCGGTCGTCGTCCAGGTGTCGCGCTGGGACCACCTGAAGGACATGCGCGGAGTGATGGTCGGCTTCGCCGAGGGCGTGGTCGACCGCACCGACGCGCACCTCCTGCTCGTCGGCCCCGACGTCCATGGCGTCACCGACGATCCCGAAGGCAGGCTGGTGCTGGAGGAGTGCGTGGACACCTGGCGGGCCCTGCCACCACCGGCGCGCCGGCGCATCCGGCTGGTCTCGTTGCCCATGGAGGACGTGGACGAGAACGCAGCCATGGTCAATGCGCTGCAGCGCCACGCCACCGTGGTCGTGCAGAAGAGCCTGGCCGAGGGCTTCGGGCTCACCGTCGCCGAGGCCATGTGGAAGGCCAAGCCGGTCCTGGCCTCGGCCGTCGGCGGCATCGTCGACCTGGTCGCGCCGGGCACGGGCGTGCTGCTCGACGACCCGACCGACCTCGGTGCCTTCGCCGACGCGCTGGCATCGATCCTGGGCGAGCCCGACCTGCTGGCCACGCTCGGAGGGCGCGCCCACCGGCACGTGCTCGAGGGGTTCGTGGGGGACACCCACCTCCTGCACTACGCGTCGCTCGTGCAGCGGCTGGTGGGCGCCGGCTCCGGCTGACGTCCCGGCCCCAGCGGCTGACGGCGCCCCTCCGGGCGGTCGGTAGCCTGGCGCAGGTGCGTCTTCGGTCGCTCCCCGCCTCGCTGCGCGACGTCCCGGACATGCTCGGTGCCGTCACCGGGGCGGGTGCCGCGTTGGCCGTGGGCGACGCCGCCGCCGCCTTCGTCGTCGCGGGGCTGGGCAGGTTGGGGGAGCGCCGGCCCATCCTGGTGGTGACGCCCACGCAGCGCGCCGCCGAGGCCGTCGCCCACGACCTCGCCGTGTTCTGCGACGACGGCGCGGTGGCGATGTTCCCGGCGTGGGACACCCTCCCCTTCGAGCGGGTGAGCCCCGAGGTCGAGACCATGGGCCGGCGCCTGGCCCTGCGCTGGCAGCTCGAGCGCGCGGAGGGCGACGTGCCGGCCGTCGTGGTCGCGCCGGTGCGCGCCCTGCTCCAACGCCTGGGCCCCCTGCCGGCGGGCCTGGCGCCGGTCGTCCTGGCGCGGGGCGCGCGGATCGACCTCGGCGGGCTGGTGTCCCGCCTGGTGGGGATGGGGTACCGGCGCGAGTACCAGGTGGAGCACCGCGGCGAGCTGGCCGTGCGCGGCGGGATCGTCGACGTCTTCCCCTCCACCGCCGACATGCCGGTGCGCGTCGACCTGTGGGGCGACGAGGTCGACCGCCTCTCGGAGTTCGACCCGGGGGACCAGCGCTCGACGGCCGACCTGGCGACCGTCACCATCCACGGCTGTCGCGAGGTGCTCCCCGACGACGCGGTGCGCGCCCGCGCCCGGGGGCTGATCGCCACCGCCCCCTGGGGCCGCCAGCAGTGGGAGCGGTTCTCCGAGGGGGTGCTCTTCGACGGCATGGAGTCGTGGCTGCCGTGGCTGGCCGACGACGAGCGGGTGCTGCCCGACCTCCTCGGTCCCGGTGCGCGCATCGTCCTCGTCGATCCGCGCCGCATCCGCGACCGGGCCACGGAGCTGCTCGACGAGGAGCTGGCCCTCGCCACCACGCTGGCGACGACCTGGGGTGCCGGCGACGAGGCCCTCCCCCGTCTGCACGTCGACTTCGACCGGCTGCTCGAGCGCTGCGAGGCGCCCGTCCTGTCGGTGGTGCCCGTGGCCGAGGGGCCGGCCACCCCGACCATCGGCTCGCACGGCTGGGACCCCGTCCACGGCGATCGCGCCGCGCTGGCGGCGCGCCTCGGTGCCCTGGCGCGCGACGGCTACTCGGTCACGGTGTGCGCCGAGGGGCCGGCCGGCGCCCAGCGTATGGCGGCCGTGCTGGCCGAGGAGGGCCTCGTCGCCCCCGTGGTCGGGGACGGCGACGGCCCCGAGGCGGAGGCGTCGCTCGCCGAGCCCGGTGTGCGGGTCGTGGTGGCGTCGCTCGACCGCGGCTTCGTCGTGCCCGACGCCCGGGTGGCGGTGCTGGCCGAGGCCGACGTCACGGGCCGTCGCCGCCCCCACCGCCGGGCCCGGGCGCGCGCTCGTCCCGTCGACGGGTTCTTCGACGACCTCGCGCCAGGCGACTTCGTGGTGCACCGCCAGCACGGCGTGGCCCGCTACGCGGGCATGGTGACCCGCCAGATGGCCGGCGCCTCGCGCGACTACCTCCTCCTCGAGTACCGGGGCGGGGACAAGCTGTACCTGCCCTCGGACCAGATCGACGCGCTCACCCCCTACAGCGGCGGCGAGACCCCGTCGCTCAACCGTCTCGGGGGCACCGACTGGCAGCGCACGCGGGCGAAGGCGCGCGCCGCGGTCGCCGAGGTCGCGGCCGAGCTCGTCGAGCTCTACCGGCGGCGCCTCCAGGTCCCCGGCCACGCCTTCGCACCCGACACGCCCTGGCAGCGCGAGCTCGAGGAGTCGTTCCCCTTCGTCGAGACGGCGGACCAGCTGCGCGCCGTGGAGGAGATCAAGGCCGACATGGAGACGGCGCGGCCCATGGACCGCCTCGTGTGCGGCGACGTGGGGTTCGGCAAGACCGAGGTGGCGGTGCGCGCCGCGTTCAAGGCCGTGCAGGACGGCAAGCAGGTGGCCGTGCTCGTCCCCACGACCTTGCTCGCCCAGCAGCACGCGCAGACCTTCGCCGAGCGCTATGCCGGGTTCCCCGTGAAGGTGGAGATGCTGTCTCGCTTCCTCACGCCGGCGGAGGCCAGAGGGGTGGTGAGCGGGCTGGCGGCGGGGACCGTCGACGTGGTGGTGGGCACCCACCGGCTGCTGGCCGGGGACGTCCGGTTCAAGGACCTCGGCCTGCTGGTGGTCGACGAGGAGCAGCGCTTCGGGGTGAGCCACAAGGAGGCGATCAAGCGCGTCAGCCAGGGTGTGGACGCGCTCACCCTGTCGGCCAACCCCATCCCCCGCACGCTGGAGATGGCGCTCACCGGCATCCGGGACCTCTCCCTCATCAACACACCGCCCGCGGCGCGCCAGCCGATCCTCACCTATGTCGGCGAGTTCGAGGAGGCGGCGGTCGTCGAGGCGCTGCGCCGCGAGCTGCTGCGCGACGGGCAGGTGTTCTTCGTCCACAACTGGGTCCAGAACATCGAGCGCGTCGCCCAGCGCCTGCGCGACCTGGTCCCCGAGGCGCGCATCGCGGTGGCGCACGGGCAGATGGACGAGGGGTCGCTGGAGAAGGTGGTGCTCGACTTCTGGGAGCGCCAGTACGACGTGCTCGTGTGCACCACCATCATCGAGTCGGGCATCGACATGCCCATGGTCAACACCCTGGTCGTCGACCGCGCCGACCGCCTGGGGCTGGGCCAGCTCCATCAGCTGCGGGGCCGGGTCGGCCGTGCCGGCCAGCGCGCCTACGCGTACCTCCTGCACCCGGCGGACCGCGTCCTGTCGGAGACGTCCTACGAGCGCCTCCGCACCATCGGCGAGCACACCGAGCTCGGCTCGGGCTTCAAGATCGCCATGCGGGACCTCGAGATCCGCGGTGCGGGGAACCTGCTCGGGCGCGACCAGTCGGGCCACATCGCGGCGGTGGGCTACGACCTGTACGTCCAGATGGTGGCCGAGGCCGTGGCCGAGATGAAAGGCGAGCCCCTTCGCCCGCCGGTCGAGGTCAAGATCGACATCCCCTCCGACGCGCACCTGCCGCCGGCCTACGTGGGGCGCGAGGACCTGCGGCTGGAGGCCTACCGGCGCCTGGCCGGGGTCACGAGCGACGCCGAGGTGGCCGATGTCCGCGCCGAGTGGACCGACCGCTTCGGTCCGCCGCCGCCGCCGGCCGAAGGGCTCCTCGCCGTGGCCGCGCTTCGGGTCCAGTGCCTACGCACGGGTGTGCGCGAGCTCTCGGCCACGCCCGGCCCCGTCGGATCGGGCGGGCCCGGGCGACGGGCCCTGGTGGCCCGGGTGTCGCCCATCACCCTGGCCGCCAGCGCGCAGGTGCGCCTGCGCCGTCTGCACCCCGAGGCCCTCTACAAGGAGGAGCCGCGCCAGCTGGTGATCCCGCTCCCGGCCGGTGAGGACCCGGCCGGTGCCCTGGCGGAGATCCTGCGGACGCTCGTCCCGCCGGCCGAGGGGACCGACGGCGCGAATCGTGCGGTCCCGGTGGCCGCCGATAGCATGCCGATCTCGTGAAGCGCCTCCTCCCCCTGGCCCTCCTGGGCGCGCTCGCCGTGTCGGCCACTGCCTGCGACGCGGCGCCGAACGCGGCCGTGGTCAACGGCGTGGCGATCTCGCAGAGCCAGCTCCTCGACGACCTGTCCACCATCGTGGGGGGCGACCCGTCGCAGATCACCCCCGCCGCCTGCATGCTCCAGCTCCAGGGGGCGAGCGTCCCGCTGCCCGGCAACGGGGTCGGCGACGACACGGTCACGCAGGCGCTCGCCGCCTACCAGCTCACCACCCTGGTCATCGAAGAGCTGGTCCACCAGCGCCTGGCCCAGCTCGGCCACCAGGTGACGGCGGCCGACATCGCCGCGGCGCAGACCGACCTCACCGCCCAGCTCTCGCCCTCCTCCACCCAGGGGACGTCCCCCTGCGGGCTCAGTGGCGCGCAGCTCGCGGCGCAGGTGCCCGCCGGCTTCTACCACCGCCAGGTGGTGGCGCTGGCCGAGCAGGAGAAGCTGGCGGCGATCGTCGGGAACGTCGACCTCTCCACCGGCGCGATGGCGGCCTACTACCAGGCCCACCCACAGGAGTTCCAGCTCATCTGCCTGAGCGACATCGCGGTGAACACCCAGGCGCAGGCGGCCCAGCTGCGCCAGGCCATCACCTCGGGCTCGACCTCCTTCGAGGCCGCCGCCACCCAGAACTCCGTCGACACGCAGACGGCGCCCAACGGGGGACAGATCCCCTGCGTGCCCATGTCGCAGGTCCAGAACCAGGTCATCCTGGGGGCCATCAGCGGGCTCAAGCCCGGCGACGTCAGCCAGCCGGTCAACAACCCGGCCAGCGCCACCGGCGGCCAGAGCGTCTGGCTCCTCCTGAAGATCGACGACGAGCCGGTGGTCCCCTTCTCCCAGGCCCAGTCGCAGATCCGCCAGGAGCTGCTGGCGGCCCAGAACAACCAGGTGACGGCCGAGTTCTCCCGGCTCACCCATTCGAGCGACGTGACCGTGAACCCGCAGTACGGCTCGTGGAGCAAGCTCGCCGGCGTCCGCTCGCCGACCCCACCGCCGGCGCGCGACCTGCTCTCCCCGTTCGCCAACATCCCCGGCGGGAGCGGCTCCAGCGCCGCCGGCTGAGCGCGCCATGGGCCCGACCCCGTCGCCGACCCGGCCCCGGGTGGTGGTCGCCGGCCTCGGCCCCGGCGCCGACGACCAGGTGCCGCAGGCCACCCTGGACGCCCTGGCGGGCGCGGGGCGCGTGTTGTTCCGCACCCGGCGCCACCCGTCGGTCCCCTTCGCCGCATCCGCCGCGACCCGACCGGTCGAGTTCCTCGACCGCCTCTACGAGGCCGCCGCCGTGCCCGAGGACGTCTATGGCGCCATCGTCGAGGAGCTGGTCGCCGCGGCCGAGGACACCGCGCTGTCGGGCGGGTTCGTGGCCTACGCCGTGCCCGGCTCGCCCGTGGTGGCCGAGCGCTCGGTGGTGCTCCTGCGCGCGGACGACCGGGTGACGGTGGAGGTGGTCCACGCCCCGTCCTTTCTCGACCTGGCGTGGGAGCGCCTCGGGGTCGACCCGCTGGATGCGGGCGTGCGCCTGGTCGACGGCACGGCCTTCGCCGCCGACGCGGCCGGCGAGCGCGGGCCCCTGCTGGTGTCGCACTGCCACAGCAGGGAGATCCTCTCGGCGGTGAAGCTCTCGGTGGACGAGGCGGCGCCCGCCGTCCTCCTGCACCATCTCGGCCTGCCGGACGAACGCGTGCTCGAGGTCCCGTGGTCCGAGATCGACCGCAGCCTCGAGCCCGACCACCTCACCGCGCTGTGGGTCCCGGTCCTGGCCGCGCCGATCGCCTCGGAGGTGGTGCGCCTCGACGAGCTGGTGCGGGTCCTGCGGGCGCGATGCCCCTGGGACCGCGAGCAGACGCACGGATCGTTGGCGCGACACCTGCTCGAGGAGTCCTACGAGACGCTGGACGCCATCGAGGCCCTCGATGCGGCCGAGCCAGACCCCGACGAGGCGTTGGTCGTCCACCTCGAGGAGGAGCTCGGCGACCTGCTGTTCCAGGTGCTCTTCCACGCGCGCCTGGCCGCCGAGGAGGGCCGCTTCACCCTGGCCGACGTCGCCCGGCGCACCCACGACAAGCTCGTGGCCCGCCACCCGCACGTGTTCGGCGACGCAGTGGCCGAGACCCCCGAGGACGTCGCCGCCCGCTGGGAGGTGCTCAAGAAGGCCGAGAAGGGCCGCACGAGCGTCACCGAGGGCATCCCGTCGGCTCTGCCGGCGCTGGCGCTGGCGGCCAAGCTCCAGCGCAAGGCGGAGTCGGTGGGCATGGCCATGGCCTCGCTCGGCGAGCGCCTGGCCGAGCTCGAGGCGCTGGTGGCGTCACTGGCGGGGGCCGGAGCCGAGGCCGGAGCCGAGGCCGGAGCCGCCGGGGCGTCGGGGGAGACCCTCGTCGCGAGTGGGGAGCGCAGCGACTCGGTCGGCCGCCTGCTCTTCGCCGCGGCCGACGTGGCCCGCCGCCTCGGCGTCGACCCCGAGACCGCGCTGCGCGCGCGGGCCACCTGGTTCCGCCGTCAGGTCGAGGCAAGCGAGTAACTTCTACAACAGCGAGCACAGGGGCACCATCCGATGAGCACGATCGAGCAGGTCGCAGCGCGCGAGGTCCTGGACTCGCGCGGCAATCCCACCGTGGAGGTCGAGGTCGTGTTGGACTCCGGCGCGGCCGGGCGGGCGATCGTCCCCTCGGGCGCGTCCACGGGGACCCACGAGGCGACCGAGTGGCGCGACGGCGGCGACCGTTACGGCGGCAAGGGGGTGCTCGGTGCCGTCGAGCACGTCAACGGCGAGATCGCCGAGGTCATCACCGGCTTCGACGCGCTCGACCAGCGCGGCGCCGACTTCGCCCTGATCGACATGGACGGAACGCCCACGAAGGGCCGGCTCGGAGCGAACGCCATCCTCGGCGTGTCGCTGGCCGTGGCCAAGGCGGCCGCGCAGGAGAGCGGGATGTCGTTGTTCCGCTACGTCGGCGGGGCCAACGCGCACGTCCTGCCCATGCCGATGCTCAACGTGGTCAACGGCGGCGCGCACGCGGACAACTCGGTCGACTTCCAGGAGTACATGATCGCCCCGGTGGGTGCGGCGTCGTTCTCGGAGGGGCTGCGCTGGAGCGTCGAGACCTACCACGTGCTCAAGGCGCTGCTCCACCACCGCGGCCTTTCGACGGCGGTGGGCGACGAGGGCGGGTTCGCCCCGGACCTGCCGTCGAACGAGGACGCGGTGCGGATCCTCGTGGAGGCCATCGAGCGGGCCGGGCGCACGCCGGGCGAGGAGATGGCGATCGCCATGGACCCTGCCTCGAGCGAGTTCTTCGAGAACGGCTCGTACGTGCTCGCCGGCGAGAAGCGCACGCTCTCGCCGGGCGAGATGGTCGACTACTGGGCCGACCTCGTGGGCCGCTACCCGATCGTCTCCATCGAGGACGGCATGGCGGAGGACGACTGGGACGGGTGGGCCGCCCTCACACGCGCCATCGGGGAGCGGGTCCAGCTCGTGGGCGACGACCTGTTCGTCACCAATTCGACCCGCCTGGAGCGGGGCATCCGGTCCGGCGTGGCCAACGCCGTCCTCATCAAGGTCAACCAGATCGGGACGCTGACCGAGACGCTGGACACGATGACCACCGCCGCGCGCGGGGCGTACGCGTCGGTGATGTCACACCGGTCGGGCGAGACGGAGGACACGACCATCGCGGACCTGGCGGTGGCCACCAACTGCGGGCAGATCAAGACCGGCGCCCCGGCTCGCTCGGATCGTGTGGCCAAGTACAACCAGCTCCTTCGCATCGAGGAGGAGCTCGGCGAATCGGCGCGTTACCTCGGGCGTGCCGCCCTCGCCGGGCCCCGGCACGCGCCCGGGGCAGGGGCCTCGGGATGACCGCGCGCGCCGCGGGACGCGCCGCGCGGGGCCGCTCGGGCCGTCCTGCTTCGTCGCGCACCGCCGGCTCGTCCACCAAGCGCGGCACGCCGGCCAAGCGCGGCACGCCGGCCAGGCGCCCTGCGCCCAGGCACCGCGGCATGCGCATCGCCGTCCTGGCCGCGGTGACGCTCGCCGCCCTGGTGATCGGCACCAGCTTCCCGTTCTCCCAGCTCCTCGGGCAACGCCAGCAGCTGGTCGCCGCCCAGGGCCAGCTCGACCGGCTCGACGCCCAGAACAGGGCCCTGACGACCGAGTCGACGCTGCTCGGGACGCCCGGGACCGAGGCGGCCATCGCCCGGGCCGACTACGGGTTCGTCCAGCCCGGGCAGAAGGCCTACGACATCCTTCCCACCGCCGGCGCCCCGCTCACCAGCGCGGCGGACTCGGGTCACGTCCCCCTCGAAGGGCCTCCGGTGGCACCGGGGTCCGCGCAGTCGCAGGCCCTGCTCGCCGCAGGCGCGTTCGGGGCGACGTCGTCCCCGTCGCCGAGCACCGCGCCGTCCGGCGCGCATGCCCGTCACGGCGGGGGCAGCGCCCAGCACTCGACCCTGTGGGGCCGGGTGCTGCGCACGCTCGAGTTCTGGCGCTGACGCCGTGGCGGCGGACGCTGCCGGCCCTGCCGACGTCGACCCGGCGGCCGGTGTCGACCCCGCCGACGTCGAGGCCGTCGCGACCCTGCTGGGTCGGCGGCCCGCAGGCGCGTTCACCGTGGCGGTACGCGACCGCCACCGACGACCCGTGGTCATCGAGAACGCCCCGTTCCTGGAGGACGGCCGGCCCATGCCCACCCGATACTGGCTCGTCGACGAGGCGCTGCGCGACGCGGTCAGCCGCCTCGAGGCCGAGGGAGGGGTGCGCCAGGCGCAGGAGGCGGTCGACCCCGAGGAGCTGGCAGCCGCCCATGCCCGCTACGCCGCCGAGCGCGACCGGCTGGTGCCGTCCGGGCACAGCGGGCCGCGCCCCTCGGGTGGCGTGGGAGGAACGCGGCGGGGGGTGAAGTGCCTCCATGCCCATCTGGCCTGGACCCTGGCCGGAGGGGACGATCCCGTGGGCCGATGGGTCGCCGAGCGCCTCGGCCTGGAGGCCGACGCCTATGTGCTAGAGCGGGGCGATGCCCGGTGACGTCGCCCGCGCTCGTGCCGGCGCGGTGGCGGCGCTGGACTGCGGGACGAACTCGACGCGTGTGTTGATCGTGGGCGACGCGGGGCAGGTCCTCGAGCGTGAGATGCGCATCACCCGCCTGGGCGCGGGCGTCGACGCCACCGGGGTCCTCGACCCTGCCGCCATCGACCGCACGGTGACCGTCCTCGCCGACTACCGCGCCCTCATGGAGCGCCACGACGTCGGCCGCGCCCGGCTGGTCGCCACTTCTGCCGTGCGCGACGCGGGCAACGCGGAACGGTTCCTGCGCGCCGCCGAGGAGGCGACCGGTGTGACCCCCGAGGTCCTGAGCGGGCTGGAGGAAGGACGGCTCTCCTTCGCCGGGGCGACCGCCGGTCTGCCGGCCGGGGCCGCCGGCGCCGGCGATCCCGTGCTGGTGGTCGACATCGGCGGCGGGTCGACCGAGCTGGCGGCCGGAGTGCCCGGCGGGCCCGAGGACGACGTCGCCGCCCTGTCGCTCGACGTGGGCTGTGTGCGCATCAGCGAGCGGTTCCTGCGTCACGACCCGCCCCGGCGCGCCGAGCTGGATTCGGCACGCGCCTTCGTCGACGAGGCGCTCGACGGCGCCCGCTATGTGCTGCCCCTGCTGGCGCCCGGTGGGCTCCTCGTCGGGCTGGCCGGCACGGTGTCCACGCTGGCCAGCCTGGCGCAAGGCCTCGAGGCCTACGACCGGCGAAGGATCCACCACTTCGAGCTGACCCGCGGCGACGTGCACCGCTGGCTCGACGTGCTCGCCGCCGACGACCACGCCGGCCGCCTGGCCCGCCCGGGGATGGTGAAGGGCCGTGAGGACGTGATCGTCGGGGGCGCGCTGGTGCTCGACGCGGTGATGGCGGACTTCGAGCGCTCGCGCTGTCTGGTGTCCGAGGACGACATCCTCGACGGCCTGGTGGCGAGCCTGCGCTGAGGCAGCGCCGGAGCACAGGGCCCGATCGGTAGAGTGCTGCCGTGGACCCCGCAGAGGCACCGACGGACCCCCTCGTCGTCCGCAGACGCTTCGCCGCCCACCTGGCCGGACAGGGCATCGAGGTCGGTCCTGGGCACGTCCCCTTCCCCGTCCCCCCGACGGTGACCGTCCGCTACGTCGACCGCTGGGAGCCCGACGAGAACAGCTCGCTGTTCCCCGAGCTCGGGGATTCCCCGGGATTCCCGAAGCCCGACATCGTGGCCAACCTGGACGCGGAGCGGCTCAGCGGCGTCCCCGACGCGAGCCAGGACTTCGTGATCGCCAGCCACGTCATCGAGCACCTGGCCAATCCGCTCGCCATGATCGTCGAGTTCGACCGGGTCCTGCGGCCCGGCGGGCTGCTCCTCATGCTCGTGCCGGATCGGCGCAAGACCTTCGACCGGCACCGGTCTCCCACGCCGTTGGCACATCTGGTCGACGAGTACCGGCGTGACGTCCGGGTCGTCGACGACGACCACGTGCTCGACTACATGATCGGGACCAGGGACGCATCGGACGACACCCGGGACGTCGCCGAATTCACTGTCGACAACATGGCCGGCGAGATCGAGACGCACCGCCGGCGCTCGGTGCACGCGCACGTGTGGAACCCCGACGAGTTCGGCGAGGTCCTGGCCTACGCCGCTCGCGAGCTGGGCGTGTGCTGGGACGTCGTCGACGTCATGGAGTCCGGCGCGCAGGGCACCCACGGCGACGAGTTCGGCTGGGTGTTCGCCAAGGCGCAGCCGAGCGCGCGCCGATCGGGTCGTCGCCGACCCTGGCGGGCGGCGCGCCGCGGCCGCTCAGCGCGCCTGGCCGCCTCCTGACAGCGAGGTCGCCCCCGCCACGTCGCCCGGACCGGCCAGGCCGGCGGCCTCGAGCACGGCGTCGACGAAGGCCTCCGTCGACGGCACGCGTCGGGCCATGGACCGTCCGCCGGCCTCGCCGAATGACGACCCGACCTCGTCCGCCAGCAGGGCCTCGGCGCACGACAGCAGTTCGAGCGAGTCGTCGAACCACAGCCCACCGCCGTCCTCGACGTGCTCCCGGGCGCGCGAACGCGACGGCACGAGGACGGGCGTGCCGTAGAGGAGGGAGGTCACGCAGTTCCGGGCGAGGAAGGGCCCGGGCTGCAGGTCCACCACCAGCGTGGACCACGCCATCAGCCGGTCGAGGTCGCCGCGCCGCTCGATCTGCTTCGTGTGCGTGCACTCCCCTCGGTGCCAGATGTCGAAGCTGTCGGTCGACACGATTGCCACGGGGCGGTCGGGCAGACGCAGCCGCAGCAGCCGGGCCAGGCTCGCCCGCCGGCCGGTGCCGTCGCGCGGCGCGCCGGTCAGGATCGTCACGTGACCGGACTCCTTCAGGATGGCGAAGGGCTCGTGCACGAGCATGGCGAACGGCTCGCTCCACACCGTCTGGTTGGCGGCGACCGGGAAACCCGTCACCACGGTCCTCGCCGGATCCG
>DASPTT010000131.1:0-23770 GCA_035623275.1 Acidimicrobiales bacterium | reverse complement strand
GGCGGCACGGTGGGCGGCGGGGGCGGCATGGTGGGCGGCGGGGGCGGCACGGCGACGCTGGCCGGCATCGGTGGCCGCCAGTAGGAAGGGGCTGTGGGCGGTTCCTCCCCCTGGCCCGGGGCGACCGGCGCCGCGGGGGCCGACGGTGCCGGCGCCGTCGGTGGCTGCCACGTGGCGGGCATGGGCGGCACCGGTGCGGGCACGGGTCCGGCGGCGACACCGCCGAACGCCGGCGTCGGGGGCGCGCCGATCTGGGCCGCGGGTGCACCGGTGGGCGTGTCGCCGAAGAGCTCACCGGGGTACTTGCCCGTCAGCATCACGGCGTAGGCGTTGTAGCGGGCGGAGAAGCGCAGCACCGCGGCTTCGGCCTCGAACAGCGCCACCGGCATGCGCCCCGCGACGAGGACGATGAGCCAGATGAAGACGGCGGCGACCCCCATCCCCGCGGTGCTCACGCTGGCGACGATGGCGGCGGGGATGAGGAGGAAGATGCGGAAGAGCACGGCGAGCCGACGGACGGGCCCGATGCCCACGTCGAGGTTCACCGGGTAGCTCCTGGTGGATTCCAGGGCGAAGGGCGGGTAGGCGTCGTGCATCAGGTAGAGGTAGGCGGTGACCCGTGTGGCGTACTGCACGTAGCTGGCCAGGAACGCCGCGAACGAGCGCGGGAGCCGGCCCATCACCAGCGCCGCGAACCACCCGAGGACGACCAGCACCACCGCAGCGATGCCGTAGACGAACAGCACGACGAACTGCGGGATGGCCAACACCAGCCGGAAGAACACCGTCCACCGGTTCTGCACGACCGGCGTGCCGAACCCCGCCTGCAGCATCGGCCGATCAAGGGTGCGCACCACCACTGCCTCCTCCCCTGTGCCGGGGCGATCTTCGCACAGGCGCCCGGCACGGGGACGGTTCTGCTCCGTGGCGTTGCCTGGTGCCAGCGGCCGTCGGAACCGGGCGTCGAGGGCGTCGTCGGCGACGCGCGACGACAGGTTCAGCGGCGGGGCAGCCCGAGGACGCGCTCGGCGATGATGTTGCGCTGGATCTCGGACGTCCCCCCGGAGATGGTGACGGAGAACGAGTGCAGCCACGACACGATCCACGCGTCCTGGTCGCGTCGGATCGACGGCGCGTCGGCGCGTGTCAGGTCGATGCCGGCGGGGCCGAGGGCCTCGGCCACCTCGAGCGCCAGGTTCTGGCGGGTCTCGGAGCCCAGGAGCTTGAGCACGACGTGCTCCGGCGCGCTCTGGCCCTTGGCGACCTTGGCGAAGCCCCGGTACCCGAGGAGCTTGAGCGCCTGCACGCGCAGGTAGATGCGGGCCAGTGCGTCGCGCACCATGGGGTCGTCGGCCAGCCGGCGGCCGTCGGGGAGCGGCGTCGTGGCCGTGGACACCGCCATGTCGAGCATCCGCTCGAGAAGGTTGGCGTCGCCGATCCACAGCATCCCGCGTTCGTGGGCCAGCGACCCCCCGGCGATGGCCCAGCCGTGGTTGAGCTCGCCCACCAGGTTCTCGGCCGGCACCTCCACGTCGGTGAAGAAGACCTCGTTGAAGTCGGCGAAGTCCTTGTCGGTGAGCTCGGGCAGCGGGCGGACCCGGATCCCTGGCGTGCGCATGTCGACGACCAGGACGCTGATCCCGGCGTGCTTGGGGGCGTCGGGGTCGGTCCGCACGAAGCAAAAGCAGTAGTCGGCGTCGTGCGCCCCCGACGTCCACACCTTCTGCCCGTTCACCACGAAGTGGTCCCCGTCGCGCTCGGCCCGGGTCCGCAGGCCGGCCAGGTCGCTCCCGGCGTCGGGCTCGCTCATCCCCAGGCACCAGCTGATCTCGGCCCGCAGGGTCGGCAGGGCGAAGCCCTGCTTCTGCTCCTCGGTGCCCCAGTCGAGCAGGGAGGGGGTGACGATGGACATCCCCTGGGGATTGCAGCTGCGCGGCACCCCGAGCGCGGCGAGCTCTTCGAAGTAGACCATCTGCTGCAGCGGCGTGGCGTTCCGCCCCCCGTACTCGGGCGGCCAGCCCGGCACCAGCCACCCGTTGTCGAACAGGAGCCGCTGCCAGCGTCGCGCCCATTCGGGGATGTGGGCCGAGGAGCGCACTCGCTCGCTGCGCTGGTCCTCGGGGGGGAGGTTGGCGGTGAAGAACGCCCGCAGCTCGGCCCGGAACGCCTCGGTCTCGGGGTCGTAGTGCAGCTGCACGCCCGGATCGTATATTCCTGACGCCTGTGTCAGCGAAGGGGCCCGTCCGCGCCGGCTCAGGCCCCGCGGGTGAGGACCATGCTCCCGGCCAGTGGGCCGCCGCCGTTGGCCACGACGGCCACTTCGGGCCCGCCGGGGACCTGGCGCTGGCCCCCCTCGCCGCGCAGCTGGAGGCACGCCTCGTGGAGGAGTCCGAAGCCGTGGAGGCGGCCCGCGGAGAGCTGCCCGCCGCTGGTGTTGAGGGGCACGACGCCGTCGAGCGCGATGTTGGCGCCGCCCTCGACGAAGGGCCCGCTCTCGCCCTTGCCGCAGAAGCCGAGCTCCTCGAGCCACACCATGGCCAGGATGCTGAACCCGTCGTAGAGCTCGGCCACGTCGACGTCCGCGGGGCCGAGATCGGACCGCGCCCACATCGATGCGGCGGCGTCGCGTGCCGCCATCGTCGTCATGTCGTCGAACTGGTCCCAGCTGGGCCGTCCCCGCAGCGCGGTGCCGACGGCGTGCAGGTGCACCGCCGGCTTGGGCGCGTCGGGCGCGTAGTCGCGGTGGCTCACCACCACGGCGGTCGACCCGTCGCAGGGCGCGTCGCAGTCGTAGAGGCACAACGGCGTCGAGATCATGCGCACGCCGAGGTAGTCCGCCAGCGTGAGCGGGTCGCGGTAGACGGCCTTCGGGTTGCCTGCGGCGTTGCGCCGGCCGTTGAGCGCGATCTGGGCCAGCTGCTCCCGGGTGAGACCGAACTCGTGCACCCGGCGCTGGGCGATCATCGCCAGCCAGTTGGCGGCCGAGGCGGCGCCGAAGGGGAGTGACCACTGCAGGAAGCCGCCGAAGCGCGGCACCGAGCCGCCCGAGCCGGCGCTGCCGGCGCTGCCGGCGATGCTCTGGCGCCCGCCGGCGCCCTGGGCCGAGCCCTCGGTCACCGTCCGGTAGACGAGCACGTGCCGGGCGAGGCCGGCGGCGACCGCGAGCGCCGCGGAGAACACGGCCCGCGACTGGGCGGCGCCCTCCATACCGCCGTCGTGCCAGGCGAGGCGAAGGCGCAGCGCGTCCTGGACGTCG
Organism: Acidimicrobiales bacterium; assembly: GCA_035623275.1. Classification (GTDB taxonomy): domain Bacteria; phylum Actinomycetota; class Acidimicrobiia; order Acidimicrobiales; family UBA8190; genus DASPTT01. Next base: position 20,514 of record DASPTT010000131.1, on the reverse strand, counting down.
GGGGTCGGGGGGCCGCCGAAGCCGGGCGGGCCGAACCCTGCGCCCGGGTAGGTGGAGAGGCCGTCGATGTCGTCGCGGGTGAGCCCCGCGTCCTCCATGGCGGCCAGGCAGGCCTCCAGGGTGAGGTCGAGCTCTCCGCGCCCCAGCCGGCGCCCGATCGCCGACTGGCCGACGCCGCTGATGACGGCGCGGCGCTCGAGCGGCTCCTCGCTCACGATGCGCCTCGCGCCGGGCCGAACAGCGGGAGCCACACGTCGTCGTGGTGCTCGAAGGTCACCTCGAGGTCCATGCCGACGGCCAGGTCGTCGACCTCGCAGCCGACGACGTTGGTGGTGAGGCGGACGTCCTCCTGCTCGGCGATGGCGACGAGCCCGATGACGTAGGGGTCCGCGCCGGGGAACCACTGCTGGTGGTTCACGGTGAACGAGTGCAGCGTGGCCCGCCCGCTCACGGCGGCCGGCTCCGGGTGCTCGGCCAGGCAGTACGGGCAGCGGGGGACGGGCGGATGGATGAGGTGCTCGCAGGCGCCGCATCGCAGGAAGCGAAGGATCCCGTCCTCGCCCGAGGTCCAGAAGAAGCGGTTGACGTCGTCGAGGCGCGGCAGGAGGCGAAAGGGGGGCCCGCTGGCGGTCACGGCGTGATCGTAGGCCACCGCACCGGCACCTGACGGCGACGTCAGGGTCGGCGACGACAGGGTCGGCGACAGGGTCGGCGACAGGGTCGGCGACAGGGCCGGCGTCAGGTGCGGGCGGGCGGAAGGCGGTAGAGCTCGGTGGCGTTGCCCCCCAGGATGCGCTCCTGCGCGTGGGGCGGCAGCGGCGCCATGGTGCGGCGCAGCGCGTCGAGCGCGCCGGGGAAGGTCGCGTCGTGGTGCGGGTAGTCCGACCCCCACACGACACGGTCCTCGCCGAGCACGGGGACGAGGGCGGGCAGCGTGCGCTCGTCGACCTCGAAGCTGATCCAGCACTGGCGCAGGAAGTACTCGCTCGGGGCCAGCCTCATGTCGGGACAGAAGCCGCCGAAGCCCTCGGCCTGCTCGTCGAGGCGCTCGATCCAGAACGGGGCCCAGCCGCCCCCCGACTCGAGGAACACGACCCGCAGGTCGGGGTGCCGTTCGAGCACGCCGAAGGCGGCGAGCTGGGCGAAGGCGAGCATCTCCTCGAAGGCGTGGCTCACCGCGTGGAGCACGAGGGGGTTGAAGGGGCGGTCGCTGCCCAGCGTGGGGACGATGATCGAGCTCCCCTCGTGCACGCCGACCGCCATGCCCGTCTCCTCGGCCGCGGTCCAGATGGGCTCGTAGTCGGGGTGGGGCAGCGACCGCCCGCGACAGGGGTTGGGCCGGACGAAGGCGGCGACGAAGGCGAGCTCGTCGTGGGCGCGGCGCAACTCGGCCGCAGCGGCTGCCGGGTCCTGCACGGGGAGCATGGCCGCGCCGAAGAGCCGATCGCGGTCCGCGTCGCAGTAGCCCGCCAGCCAGTCGTTGTACGCCCGGGCGATGGACACGGCCGCAGCCGCGTCCTCCAGCGCCCACGCGTACAGGCCGATCGACGGGTAGAGCACGGCGCGGTCGATGCCCTCGCTGTCCATGTCCACGAGCCGGGCGTGCGGATCGCTCCCTCCCGCGAGCGCCTCCGACAGTGGGCGGATGTGCGAGGGCTCGTCGAAGCGCGACCCGGGGGTGGCCAGCGTGCCCAGCGGCACGGCAAGGATCTCCTTGTCGCCCACGACCACGTGCTCCAAGCCGTGCGCGTCGCGTTCGATCCGGGGCCGGTGCTCCTCGGGCACCGCGTCCCAAGCCGCCGGCGGCTCGACGACGTGCCCGTCGGCGTCGACGTTCACGGTTCCTCCTTCACCGGTCCCTCGCTCACGGGGACCGCCAGTCGTCTCGTTCGGGCAGGGGGTGGCGGAAGAGGCCCGCCGCGTTGGTGGCGGCGACCATCCGCAGCTCTCGGTCGGGGAGCTCCGCGTAGGTGCGTGCCAGGACGGCCTGGGTGTCGGGCCACGTCGAATCGGCGTGGGGGTAGTCGCTCTCGACCATGATGTGGTCGACACCGATGCGATGGCGCAGCGCCACGATCGACGGGTCGTCGATCGAGCAGAACCAGAAGTTGCGGCGCAGGACCTCACTGGGGTGCATGGACGACGGCCAGGCGGTGCTCTCCGTGCCCGACGCCGAGTGGTCGAGCACGTAGTCCACCCGGTCGAGCAGCATCGGCACCCAGCCGATCCCGCCCTCGGACATGGCGACGGCCAGCCCGGGGAATCGCAGGGCAACACCTGACCACAGCCATTCGGCCGCCGCCACCAGCGCGTTGACGGGGAACAGCGTCGGCAGCAGCTCGAAGGGTGGATCCGGGGAGGGCAGCGGGGCCCAGGCCGAGGCGCCGGTGTGGAGGCAGACCACCGTCCCCGTCTCCTCGCAGGCGGCGAAGAAGGGGTCCCACGCCGGGGAGAAGATCGAGGGCAGGCCGAGCTGCGCGGGGAACTCGGGGAAGCTCACCGCCTTGAAGCCCCGCGCCGCGTTGGCGCGGACCTCCGCGGCCGCGGTGTCGACGTCGCCGAGCCAGGGGATCTGCAGCGGGATGATCCGCTCCGGGTACGTGCCGGCCCAGACCTGGTGGTGCCAGTCGTTCCAGGCGCGCGTGCAGGCGAGGCCGAGGGCTGGGTCCGCGGAGCGGAAGAACACCGCGCCGCAGAACCCGGCGACGAGCGAGGGGAAGCAGAGCGAGGCCCACACGCCGTTGCGGTCCATGTCGGCGATGCGCGCGTCGATGTCGTAGCAGCCGGGGCGCATCTCCTCGAAGCGTGACGGCTCCATGCTCCAGGACCCCTTGGGCCGCCCGACCACGGCGTTGAGCCCGATGTTCGGGTAGCGCCGGTCCTCGTAGAGCCACGACTGCACGCCGCCCTCGTCCACGATGCGCGGTGCCCGGTCGGCGAGCGCCCTCGGCATGCGGCCCTCGAAGAGGTCGGGCGGCTCGATGAGGTGGTCGTCGACGGAGATGACGGGCACGACGATCGGCCGCGGCTCGGGATCGGGGAGCAGGTCGGTCACCCTCGACCTCCCCGTGCCGCCACCGGCGTCCGGTCGGTGCCCCGGGCCGGCGTCGCCGTCCGCGCCCGCCCCTGCGCCGCGGGCCGGAGCGCCGCCGTGCAGAACGCCCACAGGTCGCCGGCCACCACTGCGGGCTCGTCCTCGATCTGGTGGCAGATCAGCGCGTGCAGGTGCGAGAGCACGAGATGGAACAAGGTGCGCGCGTCGCGGTCCGCGTCCCCCGTGCGCACCACGCCGGCCGCCATGGCCCGGCGCAGCTCGGCGGCGAAGACGTCGACGAAGGGCGTGAGCAACGTGCGCAGCTCGTCCGGGCGCGACTCGGCCAGCCGCAGGTGCTCGCGCACCAGGGCCGCGGCATAGGGGAGCCGGCCGTCGAGCGTGATGAAGCGGAAGAGCCCGACGACCGCCACCTCCAGGCGCGCCATGGGGGAGCGCTCCCGCTCGACCATGGCGCCCAGGGCCGCCGCCCCCCGTCGCGCGTCGTCCTCGAACAGGGCGACGAGCAATTCGTCCTTGCCCGTGAAGCACCGGTAGAAGCTCTTGAGCGAGGTCCCGGCGTCGGCCACGACCTGGGACACCGTGAAGGACGGGACGCCGCTCGCCCACATCCGGGCCCGGGCGGCCTCGACGAGCCGGTTTGCCACGTCGTCGACCTGGGTGGGCATCGGCCGTGCAAACTATCATCCCGGAGAACGACGTTCTCCGGCAGGCACTGGGAGGGACAGTGGGCGCAGCGGGCGACACCTTCGGATTGGTCATCGACGGCGCGGTGGTCGCAGGGGAGCACGGGACGTACCCGGTGCGCAACCCGGTGCGGCCCGACGAGGTGGTCCTCGACGCGCCGGCGGCGTCGCCGTCGCAGCTCGACGCGGCGGTGGCCGCGGCGCGCCGGGCCCAGCGTGCCTGGGCCGCCCTCGATTTCGCCGAGCGTGCCGAGCTCGTGTGCAAGGCGGCGGAGTCGGCGGGCGCCGTGATCGCCGCATCGGACCTGGCGGTGTTGCTCACCCGCGAGCACGGGAAGGTGCTGTGGGAGGCGCAGTTCGACTCCGGCACGGTCGGCGGCATGGCCCGCGGTTTCGTCCCCATGGCCGGCGACGCGCTGGCGGGGCGGGTCCTCCCCGGCCACGGCGGCCGCCGCACGTCGGTGGTGCCGGAGCCCCACGGCGTGGTGGCCGCAGTCCTCCCGTTCAACTGGCCCGTGTCGGTGCTCGGGAACAAGGTGCTGCCGGCACTGCTCATGGGCAACACGGTGGTGGTCAAGGCGCCCCCGACGTGCCCGGGCGCGGTGCTCGCCACCACCAGGGCGCTGGCCGAAGCACTGCCGCCGGGCGTGGTCAGCTCGGTCAACGGTCCGGGTGCCGAGCTCGGCGCCGCGCTGGTCGCCCACCCGGGCGTGGACATGGTGTCGTTCACCGGCGGGCCGGCCACGGGCCGCGCCGTCATGGCCGGCGCGGCGGGCAACCTCACGCCGCTCGTACTCGAGCTCGGGGGCAACGACCCCGCCATCATCGCCCCCGACGTCGAGATCGACGAGACGCTCGCCTCGCGCATCGTGGAGGCCAGCTTCATCACCAGCGGCCAGGTGTGCATGGCCATCAAGCGGCTGTACGTCCCCGAAGACAAGGTGGAGGCGATGGTCGACGCGCTCGTCGCCCGCGTCGGCGCGGAGGTGGTGGGCGACGGCCTCGCCCCGGAGACCACCATGGGCCCGGTGCACATGGCCTCGGCCGTCACCCGGGTCGAGGGGATGATCGCCGACGCGCAGGCCCGGGGGGCGACCGTGCACCGCCCCGCCACCGTGCGCGACGAGGACGCCGGCGCGGGGGGCTACATCGTCTCGCCGGCCATCGTGGTGGGCGCACCCGACGACGCCTCCATCGTGCGCGACGAGCAGTTCGCGCCCGCGCTGCCGGTGCTCGGCTACCGCGACGTCGAGGAGGCGCTGGCCCGCGCGAACGACACCGAGTTCGGCCTGTGCGCATCGGTGTGGAGCGGCGACGGGGAGCTGGCCTCGGACGTCGCCGGCCGACTGCAGGCGGGCACGGTGTTCGTCAACGGGCACGGCACCTCGGTCATGGACCCCCGTGCCCCGTTCGGCGGCTGGAAGCAGTCGGGCTTCGGCCTCGAGCTCGGCCCCGAGGGCATGGCCGCCTTCACCCGGCCCAAGACGGTGCTGGAGCTGCCCGCCCTGGGCCACGGGAGGTGACCCCGTGCACGACCTCGTGATCCGCGGCGGGACGCTGGTCGACGGCACGGGCGCGCCCCCCCGGCGGGCGGACCTGGCCGTCGACGCCGGCCGGGTGGCGGCCGTGGCCGACGCCGGCCCCGAGACCGCGGCGTGGGAGGCCGCCGAGACGATCGACGCCGACGGGCTCATGGTGGCGCCCGGCTTCGTCGACCTCCACACCCACTACGACGCCCAGCTGTCGTGGGACCCGTGGGCCACGCCGTCGCCGCTGCACGGGGTGACGACGGTCGTCGGCGGCAACTGCGGCTTCTCCCTGGCGCCGTGCGGGCCCGAGCACGCGGACTACCTGGCGCGCATGATGGCGCGGGTCGAGGGCATGCCCCTGGCCTCGCTGGAGCACCTCGACTGGTCCTGGACCGGCTTCGGCGACTGGCTCGGGCGCTTCGACGGCCGCATCGGCGTGAACGCCGGCTTCCTGGTCGGCCACAGCGCCCTCCGGCGTGCGGCCATGGGGGACGCGGCGGTGGGCGAGCCGGCCACCCCCGCGCAGGTCGAGGCCATGGTGGCGCTGCTGGCGCGCTCGCTGGAGGAGGGGGCGCTCGGCTTCTCCACCTCCCAGGCGCACACCCACAACGACGGCGACGGCCAGCCGGTCCCCTCGCGCGCCGCGGGGCGCGCCGAGCTCGAGGCGCTGGCCGAGGAGCTGGGCCGGCATCCCGGCACCACGCTGGAGCTCATCGTCCCCGGGTGCCTCAACGGCTTCAGCGACGACGAGATGGACCTCATGGCCTCGCTGTCGCTCCTGGCCCACCGGCCGGCGAACTGGAACGTGCTGGGGGTCTCGGCGCTCAACCGCAAGGGCCTCGAGCACCAGCTGGCGGCCTCGGACTACGCGGCCGCACGCGGGGCGACCCTCGTGGCCCTGACCCTCCCGCACACGATGAAGATCCGCCTCTCCTTCGAGCACGGGGCGATCCTCGACGGGCTGCCCGGCTGGCGCGAGCTGTTCGCCGTCCCGGTGCCCGAGCGCATCGCCCGCCTGGCCGATCCCGCCGAACGGCGCCGTCTCGACGAGCTCGCCCACGGCAAGGACGCCGGGATCATCGGGGCCCTGGCCAATTGGCAGGCGCTGCGCATCGACGAGACCTTCAGCGAGGCGAACGCCGGGTTGGAGGGACGCAGCGTCGGCGAGGTCGCGGCCGAGCGCGACCAGGCGCCGTTCGACGCCCTGTGCGACATCATCATCGCCGACGAGCTGCGCACGGGCCTGCGTCCCCCCATCCCGGAGTCCGAGGAGGACTGGGTGCTGCGGGCCGCGGTGTGGCAGGACCCCCGGACCGTCGTGGGGGGATCGGACGCGGGCGCCCACCTGGACGTGATGTGCGGGGCCATCTACTCGACGTCCCTCCTCGGTGACGGGGTGCGGCGCCGGGGCCTGCTCTCCTGGGAGGAGGGGGTCCGCCAGCTCACCGACGTCCCCGCCCGCCTCTACGGCCTGCGCGACCGGGGCCGGCTGGAGCCGGGCTCGTGGGCCGACGTGGTGGTCTTCGACCCCGAGCGGGTCGGCCACGGGCCGGAGCGCACGCGTGACGACCTGCCGGGCGGGGCCAGCCGGCTCTACGCCGAGGCCGAGGGCATCGAGCACGTCCTGGTCAACGGCGGGGAGATCGTCCGTCACGGCGAGCTGACCGAGGCGCGCCCCGGTGCGGTGCTGCGCTCGGGGACGGACACGGACACGGTCGGCGTCCCCGGCGCCCGCCAATGACCACCACCGTCCGGGCCGCCGTGGCCCACGAGGTCGGCGCCCCCCTGGTGGTGGAGGAGATCGAGCTGGAGGACCCCGGTCCCCACGACGTGCGGGTGCGCATCGCGGCCAGCGGCGTGTGCCACTCGGACCTCTCGGTGCAGAGCGGTGCGCTGCCGTACGTGTTCCCGACCGTCCTCGGCCACGAGGGCGCCGGCGTGGTCGAGGAGGTGGGCGACGCCGTCACGCGTGTCGCGCCCGGTGACCACGTCGTGCTGTCGTGGATCCCGCCGTGTCGCACCTGTTATTGGTGCCTGGCCGGCCAGCCCATGCTGTGCGAGCCCGGCCTGGCCCAGTCGCTGGGCGGGCGCTACGCCACGCTGCGGGGCACCCCGCTCGTGCGGGGCCTGGGGACCGCCACCTTCGCCGAGCAGACCCTCGTGCCCGAGGGGGAGGTCGTCCCCGTCGACCCCAGCGTGCCGCTGGAGCTCGCCGCGCTGGTCGGGTGCGCGCTGGCCACGGGGGTGGGCGCGGTGTGGCACACCGCCCGGGTGAGACCGGGTGCCAGTGTGGCCGTGGTGGGGTGTGGCGGCGTCGGGCTCTCGGTGGTCCAAGGGGCGCGTCTGGCGGGCGCGTCGACCATCGTGGCCGTCGACCGCGTGGCCTCGGCCCTCCAGAGGGCGGTGTCGCTGGGCGCCACGGCGAGCGTCGATGCCGCCGGGGCAGACCCGGTCACCGCGGTGCGCGAGCTGACCGAGGGCCGGGGTGTGGACTACGCCTTCGAGGTGGTGGGCAAGGCCGACTCCATCCGCAGCGCGTTCGCCATGACCCGCCGAGGCGGCACCACGGTGCTGGTGGGGGCGGGGTCCCCCGACGACCAGGTCGCCTTCAGCGCAATGGAGCTCTTCGTCGACGCCAAGGCCGTGCTCGGCTGCGTCTACGGCTCGACCGATCCGGACCGCGACTTCCCGACCCTGGTGGACCTGGTCCGCCGGGGCGCGATCGACGCCGCGGGCATGGTCAGCGGGCGCATCGGGCTCGAGGACCTCGACGAGGCCTTCGCCGCCATGGCGGCCGGCGGCTCGGCACGACGCGTCGTGGTGCCCGGGCGATAGCAGGGGACACAGGCAAGGAGGAGCGATGGCCGAAGGTCTGGAAGTCGTCGACGCGGACGCCCATGTGGTCGAACCCGTGTCGTTCTTCGCCGAGCTGTTCGCCCGGTTCCCCGACGACGTCGGGGTGCGGGCGGACACCCAGCTGGGGGTGACGGTCGAGGGCCGGGCGTACCCGCAGTTCACCGGGCCCGGTGCGGGCTGCCCGCCGGACAAGGGCCTCACCGACGCTCCCGGGGTCGATCCCCACACCGCCGCGGGCGTGCTGAAGGACGCCGACGTCGACGGCATCGACGAGATGGTGATGTTCCCGAGCTTCGGGCTCTGCGTCCCGACGCTGCGCTCCCCGGTGCTGGGGGCGGGCGTCGCCCGGCTCTACAACGAGTGGGCCGCCGAATTCGCCGCATCGGGCGGGGGCCGGCTGCACGCGACCGCGGTGGTGCCCATCGAGCACGTCGAGCTGGCGATCGAGGTCATGACCGAGGCCAAGGGCCTGGGGCTCGTGGCCGCCGTGATCCCCCCCGCCCTCGCCACCCGCAACCTGGACCACCCCGACCTCGACCCCTTCTACGCGGCCGCCGCGGACCTCGACATGCCTCTCGGCGTGCACGGCGCGCCCGGCATCCACCTCCCCAAGATCGGTGTCGACCGCTTCGACAACTACATCCAGGTGCACTGCATCAGCTTCCCCTTCGACCAGATGACGGCCATGACCGCGCTCGTGAGCGGCGGCGTCTTCGACCGCCACCCGCGCCTGCGCGTGGCCTTCCTGGAGGCCGGCGCGGGCTGGCTCCCCTGGTTCATCGAGCGGCTCACCGAGCACTTCGAGTCGCGCGGGGACTGGATCGGCAACGGGTGGCGGCGCCCCCCGGCCGAGTACGTGGCCGCGGGGAACGTCCGCATCACCTGCGAGCCCGACGAGCAGACGCTCCCGACGCTGATCGAGGCCCTGGGGGACGACTGCGTGATGTTCGCAAGCGACTACCCGCACTGGGACGGGGCCTGGCCCCGGGCGACGGCCGAGCTGCGCGAGCACGCCGAGGGCCGCCTGTCGGCCGGATCGCTGGCCAAGGTCGCCGGTGCCAACGCCCGCGCCTTCTTCGGGCTCAAGGCCCCGGGCCGAAAAGCGGCAGAGCAATTCGAGGTGGGTTAGCGTCGCTGTTGCCGCCTGCAGCGGACGGTGGTCGAGGGCACGGGTGTGCCAAGCCCGACAAACGCCGGAGGGCGGCTCGAGGTGACGGAGAGTGGCCGACAACGAGGGTCGGACAGCGACCGCGGTGAGGATGATGGCGTGACGGACGAGCCGGTCGTGCTCGTGGTCGACGACCAGGAGGCGATCCGCCGCTCGGTCGCCGATCTGCTGTGCAGCGCGGGGTACCGGGCGGTCGAGGCCGAGAACGGCGAGCAGGCCCTGGAGATCCTCCGGGGCGGCGAGGTGAGGGCCATGATCCTCGACGTGCGCATGCCCAAGGCGGACGGCTTCGCCGTGCTCGACGCGCTGGAGAACCCGCCCCCGATCATCCTCATGTCGGCCTTCGAGATGGGCTCGGACGACCAGATCCGGATCGACACCAAGATCTTCGTCCAGTTGGTCAAGCCCTTCCACCCGCGCCGGCTCCTCGAGGCCGTCGCCGCCGCCATCGGCCCGGCGGCCTCGGCGGAGGCCTAGGCCCGCCGGGTCCCGCTCGGCCGGGACGGGACGCGGGACCGACCCCCCCGAGCACGACGAACGCGACGAAGATCCGCACCGATGTCGGTCGCCCTGGCCCTGTTCGCCTCCATCTCCTTCGCGCTCGGCAACGCCATGCAGCAGCGCGGCGCGCTGCGCACGACGGCCCGGGGCGAGGACCCGCGCTTCTTCCTCCAGCTGTTCCGCCATCCGGTGTGGGTCGCGGGCGGCCTGCTGCAGATCGCCGGGTTCGCGGGACAGGTCGTCGCCCTCGACATCGGGTCGCTCCTGCTCGTCCAGGTGGTCATCGTCTCGAACTTCGTCATCGCCCTGCCCATGGGCGTGTGGCTGACGGACCAGGTCGTGCGGCCGCACCACCTGCTCGGCGCGGCGTCCACGGTGGCGGGTCTCGTCCTGTTCGTGGTGGGCGGCCAACCCGGGGGCGGCACCAACCACGTGGCCGTGGCCGCCTGGGCGGTGACCTTGGCCCTGTTCGCGCTGGCCTGTGCCGGTCTCGACCTCGGATCGCGCCGGGCCACGGCGGGGCCGGCGGCAGCGCTCTTGGGGGCGGCCGCCGGCCTGGCCTTCGGGCTCCAGGCCGGCCAGGTCAAGTCGCTGGCCCACGTGGGGGGCGGGATCATCGGGGCGTTTCGCTCGTGGGAGCTCTACGCGCTGGCCGTCGTGGCCGTCGTGGGCTTCGTCTACCAGCAGCGCGGGCTCAAGGTCGGCGTCCTCGCCCCCACCATGGCCGCCAGCAACGTGGCCACCCTGTTGTGCAGCGTGGCCATCGGGTTCGCGCTGTTCTCGGAGAGCTTCGGCAACGGCGCGGCGGGCGTCGCCTTCGCGGTGCCCGGGCTGGTGCTCATGGTGGCGGGGATCGTGGTGATCTCCATCGGCGCGCCGGCACCCGTGGTGGCGGTGGCCCCGGGGACGAGCGGGGTGGAGGCCGCGGTCGAAGAGGCGATCGAGATCGCCGACGTGCTCGCCCCGCGCCGTCGTCGGCCCTGGCGCGGGCGCGGGCGCGTCAGCGGCGGGGCATCTTGATGGCCCGGTCGGCGATGATGTTCTTCTGGACCTCGGTGGTGCCCGCGCCGATCGACGTATAGCGCTGCCAGACGTAGTTGTGGCCCCAGTGGCCCTTGTCGACGGCGTCGGGTCCGCCCTTGGTGAGCGTGCCGGCCGGCCCGAGCACGTCCACCCCGAGCTCGGCGATGGTCTGGGACAGGGAGCTCCACTGCAGCTTGGCCAGGGGGACCTCTGGCCAGTTGGGCTGGCCCTTCAGGATCTTGGACAGGGCACGGGCGTTGAGCAGCCGCGTGAGCTCGAGCTGCGTCCACACCCGGGCGATCCGGTCGCGCAGGACCGGGTCCTCCAACGCGGCGGGGTTGTGCGTCCGCGCGGTCTCGATGAGCGTGTCGAGCTCGATGCGCATCGACACCGACAAGCCCGCCGTGCCCACGCGCTCGTGGCCGAGCGTGCCCATTGCCACCTGCCAGCCGGCGTTCTCGTCCCCCAGCCGGTCCGTCGTGGGGACGCGCACCTCGTCGAAGGTGACCTCGCAGAACAGCTCCCCACCCGTGATGTCGCGGATGACGCGCACGTCGATGCCGGGCAGGGTCATGTCGACGATGAGCGCGGTGATGCCCTCGTGCTTCGCCCCGCGCTCGATGGCGGTGGGGTCGGTGCGCACCAGGAACAGCCCCCAGCGCGCCAGGTGCGCGGTCGAGATCCAGATCTTGCGGCCGTTGACCACGTAGACGTCGCCGTCGGGCACCGCGGTGGTGCGCAGGTTGGCCAGGTCCGACCCCGCCTCGGGCTCGGTGAACCCCTGGCACCAGTGCTCGGTGGCGTCGAGGATGCCGGGCAGCCACCGCTGCTGCTGCTCCTCGGTCCCCCAGCGCAGGATCATGGGGCCGATCTGCCAGATGCCGTTGGCGTTGTAGATGCCCGGCGTCTTGGCGCGGGCCATCTCCTCGGCGTAGATGGCGTTCTGGGAGACCGTGGCCTCGCGCCCGCCCCACGAGCGCGGCCAGTTGATGGCCGCCCAGCGCCCCTGGTGCAGCCGCCGTTGCCACGCCTGGCGGCGCACCATGGTGCGGCGATCGGCGTCGGTCTCGTCACCGATCTCGCCCTGCTCCTTGAATTCCGGCAGGTTGGCCGCCAGCCATTCGCGCAGCTCGATGCGGAAGGCCTCGTCCTCGGGGGTCAGTGCGAAATCCAATTCAGCCTCCTGGCGCAGGTCGGGCGCGGTCGGTCAGGACCTCCGGGTTCACGATGTTGCGCGGCGTCGCCCCCGCCAGGAGCCGGCACAGGTCCTCGGCGATGATCCGGCTGTGGTTCGCCTCCGTGTCGTAGGTGGCGCCGCCGATGTGCGGGGTGAGCACCACGTTGGGGAACGTGGTCAGCGGATGGTCCGGTGCGAGGTGCTCGCCTTCGAAGTGGTCGAGGCCCGCCGCCCCCACCCGGCCCGAGGCCAACGCGGCGACGAGCGCGTCGGTGTCGTGGAGCTGGGCCCGGGCCGTGTTGACGAACACGACGCCGTCGCGCATGGCCGCGAACTGCTCGGCGCCGATCATGCCCACGGTCTCGGGCGTCACCGGCGCGTGGAGCGAGACCACGTCGCTCACCGCCAGGAGCTCGTCGAGCGACAGCGTGGCGTCGGGGGCGTAGGGGTCGCTGGCCACCACGTGCATGCCCAGGCCCCGCAGCCGCCAGGCCAGGGCGCGTCCCACGGCCCCCAGCCCGACGATGCCGGCGGTCCGCCCGGCGAGCTGCCAGGCGCGGAAGCGCTGGTAGGGAATGGTGCCGTCGCGGTACACGGCGTCCTCGCGCACGTCGCGATCGGCGCGTACCACGCCCCGGGTGGCCGCTAGCAGGAGGGCCACGGCCAGCTCGGCCACCGCGTCGGCGTTTCGGCCGGGCGCGCGCAGCACGGGGACGCCCGCGGCGCTGGCCGCGGCGACGTCCACGTTGTTGGGGTCGCCGCGGCAGCTGGCCACGGCCACCAGCGGCAGGGAGAAGACCGGGCCCGCGCACTGGTCGGCCTCGACGACGAGGATGGTCGCCTGCTCCGCGGCGGCGCGCTCGGCGAGCTGCTCGGCGGAGTAGATCCGCAGTGGCCGCTGCTCGATCCACGGGTCGTAGACGACCTCGGCCAGCTCCTGGAGCAGGGCGAGCCCCTCGCCGCGCACCGGGGCGGTGACGAGCGCTGTCGGTCGGGTGCTCACTGGCTGCTCCTCACTGGCGGCTCGCCACGCCCGCCCGCGTGGCGGGGTCGTGCCCCGGTCGTCGGCGTCCTTCATAATGGCCGATGATGACGACTGCGTCAGGTTCGATCACCGTGGGCATCGACATCGGGACGACGTCCGTGAAGGCGGTGGCCGCCGACGAGACGGGTGCCGTCGTCGCCCGTGCCCGCGTGGCGCACCGGGTGCTGAGCCCCGCGCCCGACCTCCTGGAGCACGACGCGCTGCAGGCCTGGTGCCGTAGCCCCCGCATGGCCCTGGCCGAGGTGGGGGCGACCGCACCGCAGGTGGCCGGGGTGTGCGTGGCCAGCATGGTCCCGTCGTTGACCGTGGTGGACGGGCGGGGCATCCCCCGCTCGCCGGGCCTGCTCTACGGCGACGCCCGGGGCCGGCCCGCGACCGCTGCGGGCACCTCCGGCGGCCCCGGGGCCATGCCCGATGCGGAGGGCTTCGTCGGGTGGGCGGCCCGGGAGGAGCCGGGCGCGGCCGGCTACTGGCCGGCCCAGGCGGTGGCCAACTACGCCCTCGGCCGGGTGCCGGCCATCGACACGGCCATGGCCATGTCCCTCGGGGGGCTGCGGCGCGGGCCCGGCTGGGACGAGGAGGTCCTGGGCCGGCTGGGCGTCTCCGAGGAGCAGCTGCCGGTGGTGGTGAACATGGGCGAGGCGGCGGGAGAGGTCCTGGGCACCGGCGCGGTACTGGCCGGCGGCACCGTCGACGCCCTGTGCGACCAGCTCGTCTCGGGGGCGACCGAGATCGGCGACGTGCTCGTCATCTGCGGGGCGACGCTCGTCGTGTGGGCCGTGGTCCCCGACTGGATCGAGACCGAGGGCCTGTGGACGATCCCCCATACCGTGCCCGACCGGGTGCTCATCGGGGGCCCGTCCAACGCCGGCGCCATTTTCGTGGACTGGGCCGACAACCTGCTCGGCGACAAGGCACCGTCGCCCGCCGCCGGCCCACCCGCGGAGGCCGAGTCCGACGCCCTGCGGGACGGCGATCCGCGCCGCGTGCCGGTGTGGCTGCCCTATGTCCGCGGCGAGCGGGCCCCGTACCACGACCCCTCGCTGCGGGCCAGCGTGCACGATCTCGACATGACGCACGACCGGCGGGCCCTGCTGCGCGGCGCCTACGAGGCCAGCGGGTTCGTGATCCGACACATGCTGGACATGGCCGGGGTGCCTGCCCGGCGCATCGTCGCCAGCGGCGGCGGCACGCGGCGCCCCGGGTGGATGGAGGCCATCGCCGACGCGACCGACCTGCCGGTCGACGCCGTGGCCGTCCCGGAGGGGGCCGCGCTCGGGGCGGCCTTCATGGCGCGCATGGCCGCGGGCCTCGAGCGCGACATCGGCGACGCGCAGCGCTGGGCCGCCGTGGGGCGGCGGGTCGAACCCGACCCGCGCTGGCGCGGCGCGGTCGACGACCGCTACACCCGGTTCGTCGACCTCGGCACCGGCCGCTGACCGGCGCGGGCGCCGTGTCCGGGCGGACTCACGACGCGCTCTGCCATGCTGTGGCCCGGAGGTGCGCGGTGAGCCCGAGGGGAAGCGACGAGCCGACCGGTGCCGGCGAAGACTGGCTGTTCCCGTACGAGGCCGCGCTGCACGAGGTCGTGCCCAGCGTCCACGAGGCCCAGAACGCCTGGCTCAGCCAGATCGACTCGCTGGGGGCGCCGGACCGCAAGACCCACGAGCTGATCCGCATGGTGTGCCTCGTCGCCCTGCGCAATTCCCAGGGGGTCGAGCTCCACGCCATGCTGGCTGCCGAGGTGGGGGCGAGCTGGGAGGAGGTCGCCGGGTCGATCGTGCTCACCGAGCCGGCCTTCGGCCTGCTGCCCGCGGCGGAGGCGCTGCCGTGGGCCCGCAAGGGGTGGGAGACCGGCCGCGCCACCCTCGACGAGGGTGCCCCCTGACGCAGGGCTCAGGCGGGTGGGTCGCCCCCACCGAACAGGGCGCGGTGCACCATGGTCGTGAGCGTGTCGAGCGCGTCGACGTCGACGGGCTCGCCGGCGAACTCCCGCAGGTAGTGGAACCTGTCCATCATGGCGATCACCGCCTCCGACGCGACGTGGGGGTCGATGCCGGGCAGCGGCCCGGCCTCCTGGATCCGGCGCGCCAGCGTGTTCGCCGCGCCCGACGCCGCCGACTGGGCCTGCTCGGCGAGCACCCTGTCGCTCATGACCAGGTCGGTCCAGGCGCGCAGCACGGGTGCGTAGCGCCGCCACGCCTCGGAGAACTGCTCCATCCACTCGCGCAGCTCGCGCCAGCCCTCGGGCCCGTTGCCGACCGGGCCGAGCCCTTCGTCCAGCGCGGCGACGACCTCCCCGGCCTCGGCCACCAGCGAGCGCAGGAGGTCCTCCTTGTTGGAGAAGTAGAGGTAGAAGGTCCCGTGCGAGGTCCGCGCCACCTTGACGATGTCGTCGACACGTGCGGCGTGGTACCCGCGCCGGGCGAAGACGACCATGGCCGCGTCGAGCAGCTTGCGCATGGTCTTGCGGCCCTGGGTGCGCAGCGCGCGGCGGCTGGCGGGCTCGCCGGTGACCGGCACCGCCGCCAGCGCGGCGTCCCGGGCTGCCGGGGCCCGCTTGACGGCGGTCACGGCGTCCACCTGGCCGTCACGCGCCCGGGTCCCATGGCGAAGGAATCGTAGTGACTCCGCCTCCGCTCAGCCCGGTCCCGACGGTTCGAAGGCGACCTTGATGGCGCCGCTGCGGTCCTGGCGGGCCAGGGCCTTGAGCGCGTCCAGCCAGCCCTGGAGCGGGAACCGGTGCGTCAGCATCCCGTGCAGGTCGACCCGGCCGGCTTCGACCAGGGCGAAGTAGTGCTCGATGGCGTGGCGGCGCACCCCCTCGACCTCCTCCACCGCGAAGGCGTTCGACCCGCCGATGGTGAGCTCCTTGAAGTACACGGGTGTCCACTCCCACCGCCCCGGCGTGCTCACCCCGGTCTGGACCAAGGTGCCGCGCTCGGCGAGGATCCGCACGGCGACCTCCATGGTCTCGGGCTTGGCCACGGTGTCGTAGACGACGTCCACGCCGCCGGGGTGGGCGACGGGCAGCCCGTCGAAGGGCGTGTGCAGCACGCCGCCCGACCACGCGGCCAGCTGCTCGACCACGGCCAGCCGCGGCTCGTGCTCGACGACGAGGGAGGCCCCGAGCGCCGATGCCAGGGCGCGTTGGGCCTCGAAGCGGGCCACCACCGCGATCTGCACCTCGGGGTACAGGGCGCGCACGGCGGCCACGGTGGTGACGCCCAGCGCGCCGGCGCCGTAGACGACCACTCGGCCTGCAGGCGGCGGCGGGTGGTGCACCACGGCGTGCAAGGACACCGAGAAGGGGTCGGCCAGCACCGCCAGCTCGTCGGGGACGGCGTCGGGCACGGGGAAGAGCATCGAGTCGTGGGCGGCCATGCGCTCTGCCCAGGCGCCCGGTGCGCCGGTGGTGACGCCAACGTGCACGCCGGGGCCGATCGCCCCCTTGGTGAAGCTCCAACAGAGGTTCAGGTCCCCGGCCTGGCACGGCGGGCACGGCGGGTCCACCCCGCGCGGGCCGCAGGTGAGCCAAGGGTTGAGCACGACGCGCTGGCCCACCTCGAGTCCCCGGGCCTCGGGCCCGAGCTCCACGACCTCGGCCACCACCTCGTGGCCGGGCACGTGGGGCAGCGAGCTGAAGGCCGACATGGGGTTGTCGATGTCGCCCTCGCCGAAGTCCCCGAGCACGAGCTTGGCGTCGGACCCGCAGATCCCCGCCAGGATCGGCCGTGTCACCACCCAGTCCGGCCGCAGCGGCGTGGCGTCGTCGACGTCGTGGAGCCCGAAGGGCAACGAGAGCAGCATGCGCTCGAGGTCGTCGGCCGGCTCCGGGCGGGCCTCGTGCTCGTCGGGCGGCGCCCCGAAGACGAGAGCTTTCATACGACCCCCTTGCTCCTGAGCTCGTCGAGCTCGTCGGGCGTGAGCCCGACGATGCCGCACCACACCGCCTCGTTGTCCGCGCCCAGCTCGGGCGCACCGGCGGGCACGGCCACGGGCTCGCCCACCAGGCGCGGGTAGGGCGCCTGCTGGAGGACGGGGCCGAGATCGGGGTCGGCCACGGCGACTAGGTCGCGGCGCGCCGCCATGTGCGGGTCGGCGGTGATCTCGGCGGCCGTGTAGGCCGTGGCCACGGGGACGTCGTGGTCGACACAGAGCCGCTCGATCTCGTCCGCGGGGTGCGCCAGCGTCCAGGCGCGCACCTCGGCGTTGATCTGCTCGCCGTGCGCGGCCCGATCTGCGATCGTCGCATAGCGAGGATCCTCGAGGAGCTCCGGCCGGCCCATGGCGCGACACAGCCGGGCGAAGTTCTGGTCCGAGCCGGCCACGACGCACACGAAGCGGCCGTCGGCCGTGGGGTAGTTGTCGAGCGGCGCCGAGTTGGCCATCCGGTTGCCCTCGCGCGTCCGGACGGTCCCCAGGCGGTCGTAGGCGGCGATGGTCCATTCGAGCACCCGGAGCACGGACCCGTAGAGGGCGGCATCGACCACCGCGCCCCGGCCCGTGCCCCGCGCGTCGCGCCGGTAGAGGGCGGCGAGCGCCGCCTCCGCCGCGAACACGCCCGTGAGGTAGTCGGACACCGTGACCCCCGGGCGGACGGGGGGACGGTCGGGCTCACCGGTGAGGTGCAGCAGGCCGCCGTAGGCGACGCCAAGGCGATCGAGGCCCGGCCGGCGCGCGTACGGCCCGTCCTGCCCGAACGCGCTGATGCGGACCGTGACCACCCGCGGGTCGAGGTCGGCCGGTCCGATCCCCCATTCCTCCATCGTCCCGGGGCGGAAGTTCTCGCACACGACGTCGGCGCCCGCCGCCAGCCGGCGGAACAGCGCCTGGCCCTCGCTGCGGCGCAGGTCGCACGTGACGCTTCTGCGGCCGCGGCCCTCCACCGACCAGAACAGCGAGTGACCCTGCGCGAAGGGGCCGATGGCGCGCATGAAGTCCCCCGTGCCGGGCTGCTCCACCTTGATCACCTCGGCGCCCCACTCCCCGAGCAACCCCGCACAGAACGGTGCGGCGATGCGCGTGCCGACGTCGACGACCCGAAGCCCCTCGAGCGGTCCCGGCACGCGGGACCTCAGTCCGGGTCGCCGGCGCGGGCACCGGGGCGGCGCGGCGCGTCCTGGGGCTCGGTCGTCGCGGCGCCGCGGTCGCGGGCCGCGAAGACCTCCTTCATCGAGCCCATCTGCTTGCGCTCCTCCAGCGCGGAGAGCGACGTCGCCGTGTTGTGGGCCCACTGGTGGGCCATGAAGTGGTACTGCCAGGACGCCCGCTTTCCCATCAGCTCGCCCACGTGGTTGATCGAGTCCTTGACCACTTGGGCCGTGACGGGGGGCACGAGCGCGACGCGTTCTGCCAGCGCCCGGGTCCGGGCCTCGAGCTCGGCGCGGGGGACGACGCGGTTGACCAGCCCGATGCGCCAGGCCTCCTGGGCGTCGATCTCCTCGGCCGCGAGGAGGAACTCCTTGGCGTGGCGGATGCCCATCTCCCAGGGCTCGACGAGCAGCTCCACCCCGGCACCCGACATGCGCAGGACGGGGTTCGAGAACACCGCGTCGTCGGCGGCCACGATCAGGTCGCACATGCTCGCCAGCATGAGGCCCGCGGCGATGCACTTGCCCTGGACGGCGGCGATGGTGGGCTTGCGGAAGTCGTGGATCCGGCGGCACCGCTCCACGTACATCACCTGCTCGTGGCGGAACTTGCCCTCGGGCGTGGCGCGCATGGCCACCCACTCGTCGGCCGGGCCGTCGCCCACGATGGCCTTCAGGTCGTGGCCCGAGCAGAAGTGCTTCCCCGCGCCGGCCAGGATCACCACCCGAACGTCGTCGTCGGCGTCCGCTTCGTCGAAGGCCGCGTCCACGGCGTCGATGAGCGCGCTGTCCTGCGCGTTGGCCACCTCGGGCCGGTTCATGGTGATGGTCGCCACGGGGCCGTCGACGCTGTAGCGGACGACGGGCTCACTCACTGCCACGGCGCGGCTCCTTTCCCAGCGGCTCGCGGGGGAGTCCGAGGACCCGCTCGCCCACGACGTTGCGCTGGATCTCGTTCGTGCCCGCGAAGATCGACGCGGCCTGATAGTAGAGCCACGACCGCTGCCACGACCCGTCCCCCGGGTTGGCCGCCGCACCCCGCCACAGCGGCGCGGCCGGGCCGAGCACGTCGGTGCCGAGCGCGTGGAGGCGCTTGCTCATCTCGCTCCAGTAGAGCTTCAGGATGCTGCCCTCGGGCCCCGGCTCCTGCCCTTTCTCCAGGCGCGACAGGCTCCGCCAGTTGTGCAGCTGGAACAGGCGCACCTCCACATAGGCCTGGGCCAGGCGTCGGCGCAGGCGCGTGTCGTCGAAGGATCCCGAGGCGGCGGCCTCCCGGAGCAGCTCCTCCAGGTGCTGCAGGTGGATCACGAGCTGGCGCGGGTTGACGCCGCGCTCGTGCGACAGCGTCGAGCCCGCCACCTGCCAGCCCCGGCCCTCGGGCCCGACCCGGTGCGCGTCGGGCACCACCACGTCGTCGAAGGTGACCTCGTTGAACTCGGCCTCCCCGGTGATCTGGACGAGGGGCCGGACCTCCACGCCCGCGGTGCCCATGTCGACGACCAGGCAGGTGAGGCCGTGGTGCTTGGGGGCGGCCGGGTCCGTGCGGGCCAGGCACAGGCCCCAGTCGGCGAATTGCGCGTACGACGTCCACACCTTGCGGCCGTCGAGCACCCAGCGTCCGTCCTCGCGCCGGGCCGTGGTGCGGACCGACGCCAGGTCCGAGCCGGCGTCGGGCTCGCTGAAGAGCTGGCACCACAGCTCCTCGGCGCCGAGGATGCGCGCCAGCCACCGTTGCTTCTGCTCGTCGGTGCCGTGCGCCAGCAGGGTCGGGCCGACCAGGTTCACGCCGATGCGGCCCACCAGCTCAGGGGCGCGGGCGCGCGCCAGCTCCTCCTGCACGACGAAGTTGGCCGCGGGGCCGAGCCCGCGCCCCCCGTAGGCCGTGGGCCAGGTGACCCCGACCCATCCGGCGCCGGCGAGGGCTGCTTGCCATCGCCGGCCGAACGCCACCTGCTCGGCCAGGTCGTCGGTGTGCGGCGGCAGACCGGTGCCGTACTCCCAGGGCAGGTTGGCCACCAGCCAGGCGCGCACGTCGGCGCGCAGCTCGGCGGTCTCGGTCGTGGGGGTGAGGTCCATCGGTCGGCGTCAGCATGACACAGGCGTCAGGCTCGGTTCGGGGCGATGCCCTAATGTCGCCCCGTGGACTTCGACCTCTCCGACGACCAGCGGGCACTGCAGGAGGCGGCGGCGTCGCTGTTGGCCGACCGGGCCTCGTCCGCGCGGGTCCGGGCCGTCGTCGAGGAGGGCTCGGGGATCGACCGCGGCCTGTGGGCGGCGATGGCCGACCAGGGCTGGCTGGGCATCGCCCGCCCCGAGGCCGACGGGGGGCTCGGTCTGGGACTGGTGGAGACGGCGGTGCTGTGCGAGACGCTGGGCGCGCACGT
>DASPTT010000130.1:0-32642 GCA_035623275.1 Acidimicrobiales bacterium | reverse complement strand
TCGCAGAGCTCCTCGGCCCGGGGACAGCGCGTCCGGAACCGGCAGCCCGAGGGCGGGTCGATCGGGGAGGGGAGCTCGCCCCTGACCGGCTCACCCCCCACGGCCGGCGCCTCGGGGTCGGGCTCGGGGATGGAGGACAGGAGCGCTGCGCTGTAGTGGTGCGCCGGTTCCCGGTAGAGGGTCTCGGGGGTGGCGATCTCGCACAGCTTGCCCAGGTACATCACGGCGACCCGGTCGCTGATGTTCTTCACCACGGCGAGGTCGTGGGCGATGAAGACCATGGTGAGCCCGTGCTCGGCCTTGAGGTCCTCGAGGAGGTTCAGGATCTGCGCCTGCACCGAGACGTCGAGCGCGGAGACCGGCTCGTCGCACACGAGCAGGCGCGGCTCGAGCATCAGCGCCCGGGCGATGCTGATGCGCTGGCACTGGCCGCCGGAGAACTCGACGGGACGCCGGCTCCCGGCGTCGTCGGGGTCGACGCCGACCGCCTCGAGCATGGCCCGGGCCCGGGCCACCCGCTCGTCGTGGCTCCCGATGCCCCAGATGGCGAGTGGCTCGACGACCGCGTCCAGCACCCGTCGGCGCGGGTTGAGCGACGAGATGGGGTCCTGGAAGACCATCTGCACCTTCGTCCGCGCCTTGCGCAGCGCTTCCCCTCGCAGGCGGGTCAGGTCCGCTCCGTCGAAGACCACGGATCCCGAGTCCGGGGGGTGCACCTGGGCGATGGCGCGACCGGTCGTCGACTTCCCGCAGCCGGACTCGCCCACGAGACCCAGGGTCTCGCCGGGGGCGACGTCGAGGCTCACGTCCGACACGGCGCGCACCCGCTGCTTGGCCGGCCCGAAATCGACCACGAGGTGCTCGGCGCGCAGGATGACGTCGCCCTCGCGCAGGTGCGCGGTGCCGCTGCCGGCCATCAGGCGCCTCCGGTGGCGGCGAGCGGCCCGCCGGCGCCGACGCCCGAGCTGCCGGAGCTGCCGGAGCTGGTGTGTCCCGCGAAGGCCAGCGCCGCGGGCATGCCGGCGGTGACGTTGGCGGCCAGCGCGTCCGCGCTCTCGGGTGAGCCGACCGGGATCCAGCAGGCGAAGAAATGGCCGGGCCCCGCGCTGCGCAGCGGCGGCGCCTCCTGCCGGCACCGGTCCTGGGCGTAGGGGCAGCGCGGGGCGAAGCGGCACCCGTCGGGCACGGCGGCCAGGTCGGGCGGCCGGCCGGGGATCACCCGCAGGCGGGTGTGGCTGGGGTCGGCCAGCTTGGGGATGGAGCGCAGGAGCGCCTCGGTGTAGGGCATGCGCGTCCTGGCGAAGAGCGTGGCCGTGGGGGCCTGCTCGACGACCCTGCCCGCGTACATGACGACGATCTCGTCGGTGCGGTTGGCCACCACCCCCAGGTCGTGGCTGACGAGGACCATGGCCATGGCACGCTCGCGTTGCTGCTCGGCCAGCAGGTCGAGGATCTGGGCCTGCACGGTGACGTCGAGACCGGTCGTGGGCTCGTCGGCCAGCAGCAGCTTCGGGCCGCATGCCAGCGCGATGGCGATCATGACGCGCTGGCGCATCCCCCCGGAGAGCTCGTGGGGGTAGTTGCGCATGCGCCGCTCGGGAGAGGGGATGCCCACCGACGTCAGCAGGGAGAGTGCGGTCTCCTGCGCCCCGCGCTTGTCGAGCCCGACCCGGATGCGCAGGGCCTCGGTGATCTGGCGTCCGACGCGGACCACCGGGTTGAGCGCGGTCATCGGGTCCTGGAAGACCATCGCCACCTGGGTGCCCCAGACCTCGCGCAGCGCCGGCGGCGTCATGGTGGTGAGCTCGTGGCCCGCCAGGCGCACCGAGCCGGTGCGCACGACGGTGCCGCCGGGCGGCAGCAGCCCCATGATCGATCGGCTGAGCACGGTCTTGCCCGAGCCGGACTCGCCGACCACGCCGAGGGTCCGGCCCCGTCCCACGGTGAGCGACACGCCGTCCACGGCGCGCACGGTCCCGCGATCGGTCCGGAAGTGCGTGACGAGGTCGTCCACCTCCAGCAGCGGGCCCGACAGCTCGGAGACGTCGGGGAACCGCAGGCGCGCACCGCGGCGGGGGATCACAGCTTGATCTCCCGGACGTCGTAGCGGCCGCGGAGGCGGTCGGCCATCAGGTTGAGCGAGGTGAGCAGCAGGAAGATGTAGAGCGCCGGCCACAAGGCGATGTAGGGGTTCAGCTGCAGGTTGTCGTTCTGCACGCCCGCGTTGACGATGTTGCCGAGCGAGGCCACCGGCAGCTGGATGGAGAGGCCGAGGAAGGCCAGCGACCCCTCCACGATGATGGCGATGGCCACGCCCAACAGCGCGAAGGACACGGCGGCCGGGAGCACGTTGGGGAGGATCTCGCGGCGCAGGATGCGGCCCGTGCGAGCCCCCATGGTCCGGGCGGCCGTCACGAACTCGCGGTCCGCGAACGAGAGCGTGGTGGCGCGCACCACCCGGAACAGCTGGGGCGCGGCGATGAGGGCGAACATGACGGTGAGCTTCCACAGCGAACGGCCCCAGAAGGCCTCGATGACGAGGATGGCCAGCAGCGGCGGGAAGGCCAGGAGGACGAAGGACCCGGCGTTGAGCACGGTGTCGCCGAAGCCGCCGCGCAGGCCCGCGAGGAGCCCCAGGCTGCCGCCGACCAGCAGGCCCAGGGCCACCGAGGCGAAACCGATGGTGAGCGAGACCCGCGAGCCCCAGATGATGCGCGACAGCAGGTCCCGTCCCAGGTCGTCGGTGCCGAGCAGGTGGTGCACGCTGGGGCCGATGTTGACGGCGGTGTAGTCCTGGTACGTCGGGCTCTTGATCGGCAGGACCGGCGCGAGCACGGCGAGGAGCACGAGCAGCGACATCCAGCCGAGGCTGATCCAGAAGAGGGGGCCGAGCGTGCGCCGCGGGGCCTCGCCCGGTGCCGTGGTGGCCCGGGCGGCGACGATGACGCTCTCGGAGCCCGCGTCGGCACCGAGGAGCTCGGTGGGGGCGACGACGTCCGCGGTGACCCCGTCAGGCACGGCGCACCCGCGGGTCGAGCACGGTCAGCAGGAAGTCCACGCCGAAGTTGATGACGAGGTAGAAGACGGCGGCCACCAGCGCCATGCCCTGGACCATGAGGTAGTCGCGGGCGAAGATGGCGTTCACCAGCTGGTAGCCGATCCCCGGGAGCTGGAAGAGCACCTCGACCACGAAGGCGCCGGTGAAGAGCGACCCGATGCTGATGCCGGCCCCGGCCAGCAGGGTGAACGACGAGGGCCGCAGGGCGTGGCGGGTGAGGACGTAGGTCGCCGACAGGCCCTTCGATCGCGCCATGGTGATGTAGTCCTCCTGCATCGTGGCGATGAGGTCCGCGCGCAGGAGGCGGTAGTAGATGGCGATCGACCCGAAGGCCAGGGCCACCGAGGGCAGGATCACGGATCGCACGTTCTGCACCGGGTCGGTGGAGAAGCGCACGTAGCCGGTCGCCGGGAAGGCGTGGAATTGCACGGCGAAGACCAGCACCAGCAGGACGGCCACCACGAAGGTGGGGATCGACAGCATGCCGAACGAGGTGGTGGTGGCCAGGCGGTCGAGCACCCGGTTGGGGCGCCGCGCCGCCAGCAGGGCCAGTGGCACGGCGACCACGATGGCCATCACCTGCGAGAAGAGGATGAGCTCGAGGTCGATGGGGAGGGCCACGGCGACGGCGTTGGCCACGGTCTGGCCGGTGAGGAAGGACTTGCCCAGGTTGCCCGAGAAGACGTTGGTGAGCCAGGTCCAGTACTGCTGGGGGAGCGACTTGTTCAGCCCGAGCTGCGCCAGCAGCTCGTGGCGCGCCGTGGGGGTGTCGTTGGGGCCGAGGATGGCCAGGGTGGGGTCGCCGGGCAGGAGGTGGACCAGCATGAAGACGCCGATCGACAGGATGAAGGTGATGGCGACGAGCTGGATCAGTCGCTTGGCGATGTAGCGCCCCATCTCGTCGAGCCCGCGCTCAGGCCTCGAGCCAGATCTCGGTCGGGATGAAGGTCCCGGCCTCCATGCCCTGGGCCGGCTGGCCGCTGGGCAGGGTCGGGTTGTCGAAGTTCTGCACCTTCTGCGAGCCCGTCATCGACCAGACGGTGGTGGTGAGCCACAGGTAGGGCAGGTCCTGGGCCAGGAGCATGTCCACGGTCTGGTAGGCCTGGGCGCGGACGGTGGGGTCGGCGTTCGTGCGGCCCTTCTGGAGGGCCGCCTCCATCTGCGGGTCCTTGTTCCGGGCGAAGTTCAGGGCGATGCTGCCGGGCGCTGCGGCGTTGGTCGGGCTCCACCACACATAGTTCTCGTCGGGGTCGGCCGCGTCGAACTGGTCGCCGGTGTACGCCTGGAAGTTGCCCAGGGCCAGGTTGGAGATGAACGTCACCTGCTCGATCTGGTTGACCGTGGCCTGCACCCCGGCCTGCCCCCACATGGACTGGAGGGCCTGGAGCACGTCGAGCAGGCGCGGGTCGGGGATGGTGGCCAGCTCGACCTTGACGGCGCCGCCGTGGCGGGGCGCGGCCTGCGCCACCAGCGAGCGCGCCTTGGCCAGGTCGTAGACCGGGTAGCCGTTGTCCGGGGCCCGGTAGGGCGATCCCTCGGGGTACGGGCTCGAGATGGGCTTGAGCACGCCCGCGCCGAAGAGCCGGGCGATCTGCGCGGTGTCGGTGGCGTAGGCGAGGGCCTGGCGGACGGTGAGGTCGCTCAGCGGGTCGACCTGCGTGTTGAGGTAGATGAAGCCCACGTCGTTCTGGCCGTGCTGGCGGTTGGCGTCCGTGACCTGCTGGAAGCCGGGGTTGGAGCCGAGGTGGGCGATGGCGTTGGGGTCGCGCGTGACCATGAGGTCGATGGTGCCCGAGCGAAGCGTCGATTCGCGCGACTGGTCCTGGACGATGGGCTTGTAGGTGATCGAGTCCAGGTACGGCCGCCCGCTGCGCCAGTAGTGCGGGTTGCGCGTGGCGGTGAAATGGTCGTTGGGCACCCAGGATCCGAAGACGAAGGGCCCCGTGCCGATGGGGTGCTGCGAGGCGTCGGCCGCGCTGAGCTGGGCCATGGCCACCACGTAGCCCACCTGGGTGGCCAGATAGTACGGAAAGGCCACCAGGGGCTCGGTCGTCGTGTACTGCACGGTGAGCGGCCCGGTGGCGGTGACCGAGGCGATGGGGCTCAGGGCCGGGCCGGTGAGGGGCGAGGCCTGCAGCGCCTTGGCGTTGGCCACCACCACGGCCGCGGTGAGCGGCGACCCGTCGTGGAACACCACCCCTGGGCGCAGGGTGACCGTCCACACCGTCATGTCGGCGTTGGGTGTGACGGATTGGGCCAGGTACGGCTGTGCGGTCCCGTCGGCGCCGATGGCCGTGAGCGAGTCGTAGACGGTGTTGGCGTAGACGAGGCCGGAATTGTCGAAGTGGTTGGTGGTGGGGAGGAACCCGTCGATCTCGGAGTTGAGGCCGACCGTGAGGGTGCCGCCCTTGCGTGGGGTGCCCGTGCCCACGCCGGGCGTGGCCCCCGACGCGGTGCTCGTGGACGAACCCGACGAGCACGCGCCGAGCAACGCCGGTGCGGCCACGCCGGCCAGGGCGACTGCCGCGGCGCCCGAGGCGCTGCGCCCCAGGAACGTCCTGCGGTCGTATCGACTGGTGTCCGCCACCGGCACCCCCCTGCTCCGTGGCGACCTGCATCAACGGAGGTCAGGCGCATGGTAGACGGTGGCCCGCTGCAAGGTTCGGCACTCCCGTGGGGGTAACCTCGCCGCAGCGACGAGGGAGAGGGCGTGGGATCCGAGAACACGGGCTCGCGGGCCGGGACAGGGGCCGGCGACGAGCGCGAGGTCGTTGTCGTCGTCGGCGCGGGTCCCGCCGGCCTCACCGCCGCCTACGAGCTGACCAAGGCCGGTCGTCCGGTCGTCGTCCTGGAGGCCGACGACGTGGTGGGCGGGATCAGCCGCACCGTCGAGCGCGACGGGTGGCGGTTCGACATCGGCGGGCACCGCTTCTTCACCAAGGTCGGTGCCGTCAGCGACCTCTGGCACGAGATCCTGCCGGCCGGCGACTTCCTCACCCGGCCCCGGATGAGCCGGATCTACTACGACAACAAGTTCTACGACTACCCGATCAAGCCGCTGAACGCGTTGGCGAACCTCGGACCGCTCGAGGCCCTGCGCTGCGTGGGGTCCTATCTGTGGGTGCGGTTCCGCCCGCCACCGGGTCAGGAGACCCTGGAGGGGTACATCACCGCCAACTACGGGCGCCGGCTCTACGAGCACTTCTTCAAGACCTACAACGAGAAGGTCTGGGGGGTCCCCGCGTCCGAGCTCTCCGCCGACTGGGGGGCCCAGCGGATCAAGGGGATGTCACTGTTCGCCGCGGTGTGGGAGCCGATGCGGGCGCGCCTCGTGGGGGCGCGGGCGGACCGCGGCCGGCAGGTCGCCAGCCTGATCGAGGAGTTCGAGTACCCGAAGCTCGGGCCGGGGATGATGTGGGAGCGGTGCCGGGAGCTCGTGGAAGCGGCCGGTGGTGCGGTGCGCCTGTCGTCCGCCGTGCGCTCGATGCGACGTGGCCCCGACGGGGTCTGCAGGGTCGTCTACGAGGACGCCGCCGGCCTGCACGAGCTGTCGGCCGCCCACGTGATCAGCTCGATGCCGCTCTCCGCGCTGGTCGAGGCGATGGACCCGCCTGCGCCCGACGAGGTCCGGGCCGCGGCGGGGGCGCTCGGGTACCGGGACTTCCTCACCGTCGCCCTGGTCGTCCCCGCGTCGACGGCCTTCCCCGACAACTGGATCTACGTGCACCAGCGCGAGGTGAAGGTGGGGCGGATCCAGAACTTCGGGGCCTGGTCGCCTTACATGGTGAAGGAAGGCCGCACCTGTCTCGGGCTCGAGTACTTCGTGTTCGAGGGCGACGACCTGTGGGACGCGCCCGACGACCGGTTGGTCGCCATGGCCACGGCGGAGCTGGAGGCCATCGGTCTGGCCCGGCCGGGCGACGTCGAGCGTGGCTACGTGGTGCGCATGCCGAAGGCCTATCCCGTGTACGACGAGACGTACCGGCCCGCGGTCGAGACCATCCGGAAGTGGCTGGACCGCGCGGTCGGCAACGTGCACCCGGTTGGTCGCAACGGCATGCACAAGTACAACAATCAGGACCATTCGATGTTCACCGCCATGCTCACGGTGGAGAACATCGCCTCCGGGGCCAATCACGACATCTGGGCCGTCAACGTCGACGAGGAGTACCACGAGGAAGGCCCCGCACCCCGCACGTCCCCCGAGGAGGGAACCGGCCGCGGCGCGCCCGTGCTGCCGCGGGGGCGGGCCGCGGGCTCGGGCGCGTCGGCGCGGTAGCCGCTTCGTGGCGTCCGCCCTCGGGAGCCGGCGTCCTCGGATCGCCGAGCGCTTGCGTGGCATCGGCCATGCGCTGCCCCTGGTGGTGGCCGGCGCCATCGCCAGCGCGGCGGCGCTGCTCACCACCGTCTTCGTCGCTCGCGAGCTGACCACCCGCCAGTACGGGGTGCTCATCGAGCTCTTCAGCCTGTTCCTCGTCCTGTCCATGCCAGGATCGGCGCTTCTCGTCGGTGTGGTTCGCCGGATCACCGCCTGGGACACCGCCGGCGACGCGGCGCGGGTGGGCCCGTGGCTGCGCCGGGTGCACCGCGTCGGCACCGCGAGCGTCGTCGCCCTGGCCCTGGTCGCCTTCGTCCTGCGCGGCGTGCTCGCCGACGCACTGTCGCTCGGCGGCTCCGGCGGTGTGGTGGAGATCATCACTGCCGGGGGCGTCTGGGTGCTGGTGTCGATCGACCGCGGCGCGCTCCAGGCGCGTCAGGCCTACGTGGGGCTGTCCGTCAACCTGGTGCTGGAGGGAATGGTCCGCACCGTCGGGGTCATCGGGCTGGCGGCGGTGGGTGGCGTGGAGGGTGCGGCCACGGGCGTCCTCGTGGCCGAGGTGGCCACCGCGATCCATGCCCGGCTGCGGGTGCGGGCGGTGCTGGTCCGCGGGCCCGCGGCGGACGAGCTCCGCCCCGAGGGCATCGGCGGTGTCCCGCCGCGTCTCGTGGCGGACGTGGCGGTGGCGTTCGTGAGCCTGGGCCTGCTCGCGCTGTTGCAGAACGCCGATGTCCTCGTGCTCGGGAGTCGGGCACCGCACGCGACCGGGTCGTACGCCGCCATCTCGGTCCCGGCGAAGTCGCTGGTGTTCTGGGCGCTGACGCTGGGGAACTACATGCTCCCGGAGGCGGCCATCAAGTGGCGCACGGGCCGCCACGCCCTGCGCCAGCTCTCGCACACGCTGGTGCTGGTGGCGCCTCCGTGCGCCCTGCTCCTGGTGCTGGCCGTGGTGGTGCCCCGGCAGCTGCTCACCCTCGTCTTCGGGGCGAAGTACGCCGGTGCCGCCTCCGCCTTCGCCCCGCTCGTGCTGGCCATGACCTTCCTCGCCGTCACCCTGGTCCTGAGCACCTACGTCCTCGGCGTGGGGAGGCGCTGGATCGCGCCACTGCTCGCCCTGGGCGTGGCGGGGCTCTTCGCGGCCACCGAGGCCGCCGGCGGCGTGCCCCTCGCGACCGCCCGCGCGGATCTGGCCGTGCAAGGGGCCCTCCTGACGGCGGTCGCCGCGGCGTTCACCGTCATGCACCGCCGGGCCCGACTCCATGGCTGACGTTCGAGGTCCGCATCGACTGGGGCGCTACGGTGAACGGCGAGGGGGACGAGGTCGATGACCGAGGCCGAGCACCAGGAGAGCGCCGCCGATCGCAGGCGGCGGCGCGCGCCTGCGCCGCTGTCGGTGGTGCGCGCCGCCGGCCCGGACGACACAGCACTGGACGACACGGCCCTGGACGACACAGCACTGGACGACACGGCCCTGGACGCCCGGGGCGTGGGCTCGGAGCTGGAGGAGGCGGCCGAGCGCGCCCGCGCGGTGGGCCTTCGTCGGATCCACCTGCTCGGCTGGCGCGACATCGAGGACCCCGAGGCCGGCGGCTCCGAGCTCCACGCGCACCGCATCGCCCTGCGCTGGGCACGCGTCGGGCTCGACGTGACGCTGCGCACGTCGCATGCCGACGGCCAGGGGACGTTCACCGCACGCGACGGCTACCGGGTGGTGCGCAAGTCGGGCCGCTACGCCGTGTTCCCCCGCAGCGCGCTGAGCGGGGCCCTCGGCCGCGACGGCCGGCCCGACGGCATGGTCGAGATCTGGAACGGGATGCCGTTCTTCAGCCCGCTGTGGGCGCGCTGTCCGCGCATCGTGTTCCTCCACCACGTGCATGCCGAGATGTGGCGCATGGTCATGAGCCCGGGCCTGGCCCGGCTCGGGTGGGCGCTCGAGCGCCACGTGGCCCCGCCGTTGTACCGGCGGAGCCGGGTGGTCACGCTGTCGTCGTCCTCGCGCGAGGAGATCGTCGAGATGCTCGGTCTCAAGCCGTCGCGGATCACGGTCGTCGCTCCCGGGGTCGACCCGCGCTTCTCGTCCGGGGGCACCCGCGAGGAGCAGCCGCTCGTCGTCGCCGTCGGCCGGCTCGTTCCCGTCAAGCGATTCGACCTGTTGATCGGCGCGCTGGTGCGCGCCCGGCGGATGCACCCGGGACTGCGGGCGGTGATCGTGGGCGAGGGTTACGAGCGCCCGAGGCTGGAGGCCATGGTGGCCGGCTTCAACGCCCGGGATTGGATCTCGCTCCCGGGCCACCTGCCCGACGACGCCGTCGTCGACCTCTACCGGCGCGCCTGGGTGCTGGCGTCGACGTCGCTGCGGGAGGGTTGGGGCATGACCGTCACGGAGGCGGGCGCGTGCGGGACCCCGGCCGTGGCGACCCGCATCGCCGGGCACATGGACGCGGTGGACGACGGGGTGAGCGGGGTGCTCGTCGAGGGGGACACGGTGGCGGGCTTCGCGGACGTTCTCGGCGCGCTGCTCGCCGACGCCCCCCGCCGCCGCCGGTTCGGCGCCGCCGCCCAGGCCAGGTCGGCCCGGCTGACGTGGGACGCCACGGCGGCCGGCACCCTGCGGGCGCTGATCGGCGAGGCCGAGGCGCGACACTGAGCCGGTGCTGGCCGTGGGTCTCACCGGAGGGATCGGCTCCGGCAAGTCCACCGTGGCCGACCTGCTCGTCGAGCGGGGCGCGGTCCTCATCGACGCCGACCGCATCGCCCGCGAGGTCGTCGAGCCCGGCGGGCCCGCCTACGGGCCGCTCGTCGATCGCTTCGGGCCAGGGATCCTCGCCCCGGACGGCACGATCGACCGCCCTGCCCTCGCCGCGGTGGCGTTCGCCGATGCCGACGCCCTGGGCGCGCTCAACGCCATCACCCACCCGGCCATCGGCGCGGTGATGACCGAGCGCCGGGCCGCGCAGGCGGGCACCGACCACGTCGTGGTCCTGGACGTGCCGCTGCTCAAGCCCGCGCACCGCGCCCTTCTCGAGCTCGACGTCGTGGTCGTCGTGGACTGCCCGGTCCACGTGGCGCTGGCCCGCCTGGTCGAGCAGCGCGGCATGGACGAGGCCGACGCCAAGGCGCGTATCGCCGCGCAGATGACGAGGGAGGAGCGCCTGGAGGGGGCGGACTTCGTCATCGACAACGGCGGCGAGCGCGGTGCGCTGGAGGCGGAGGTGGCCCGGGTGTGGGCGGCGCTCGAGGCCCGGGCGGCGGGCTGACGCCGGGCGCGCCGGGAGCCGGGCCTGTGCCGCGGCCGAGGGACGACCGCCGGTTCAGCCGGCGCCGGCTGTTGCAGGGAGGGCTCGGCGCGTCCGGCGTGGCCGTCGGCGCGGCGAGCTGGCATGCGCCGCCCGCCGCGGCCGCAGCACACGCCTCGGGCGTACCGGCTGCACCCGACGGGACCGTGTCGGTGCTCGCGGACGCGGCCGGCGCGCCCGGCCCGCCCGACACCCTGCTGACCGGGGGCGTCGACACTCCCGTCGGGATCGGCGTCGACGACGTCACCTTCTCGTGGCATGTGGTCGACGGCCGCCGCGGGGCGCGCCAGCACGCGTACCGGATCCAGGTGTGGTCGGGCGCCCCGGCCGACGGGGGCCGGCTCGTCTGGGACAGCGGGCGGGTGGTGTCGCCCGACCAGCAGGCACTGCCGTACGGCGGCCCTGACCTGGCGCCCGATGCGCCGTACCGCTGGAGCGTCCAGACCTGGGACGCGGCTGGGGTGCCCGGACCATTCGCCGCGCCGGCCGTGTTCGACACGGCGCTGCGGGACGGGGACTGGCGCGCCTCGTGGATCGCGCGGGCGGCCGACCCCACCACCGAGCCGGACCAGTACACCTACGCGCGCACGACGGTCGCGCTGCCGCCGTCGCCGGTGGTGCGGGCCCGGGCGTTCGTCGCCGGCGACCAGCAGTACGAGCTGTCGGTCAACGGGGTGCGCGTCGGCAAGGGCCAGGCCTACAGCTACCCCGACACCATGTACTACGAGACGCTCGACGTCACCGGTGTCCTCGTCCCCGGCGCGTCCAATGCCGTCGCCCTCTTGACCCACTGGGACGGGCCGACCAAGGGCCATCCCGCCGGCCGCCACGGCGGCATCGTCCAGCTCGCCGTCCATCACGCCGACGGGACGACCACCACGGTGGTGTCCGACGGCTCGTGGCGCGTGCTCCCCGGCGCCTGGGCGCCCGGCACCCAGCGGAACCTCGAGGGCGACCAGGTGGACTACACGGAGCACGTGGTCGGCCCCGCGGTGCCCGTGGGCTGGGACGGGCCCGGGTTCGACGACCGCGCCTGGGCCCCCGCCACCGTGCTGGGACCGGCGGGCACGGATCCGTGGCGGCA
This sequence comes from Acidimicrobiales bacterium, assembly GCA_035623275.1. Classification (GTDB taxonomy): domain Bacteria; phylum Actinomycetota; class Acidimicrobiia; order Acidimicrobiales; family UBA8190; genus DASPTT01. The sequence continues at coordinate 20,886 of DASPTT010000130.1, read as the reverse complement.
CCTGGTCCCGGTCCGGACCCGGATCGTCGAGGAGGCGGTGCCCGCCGTGTCGCTCGCCGTCGTGGGCGCGGGGTCGGCGGTGGCGGACTTCGGCAAGGTGTACGCGGCTGTGCCCACCGTCGCCTTCGCGCACGGGGTGCCCGGCCGCACCGTGCCCATGCACGCCGGCTACCTGCTCGACCCCGACGGCGCGGTGTCGACGACGCGCGGCACCCAGCACACCGACATGAGCTACTCCTACGTCCAGCGCGGCGGGCAGGAGGCGTTCGTCCCCTTCGACTACCTCGGGTTCCGGTATCTCCAGGTCGACGCGCCGGGCGAGGCGCTCACCCCGGCGGCCGTCGTCGCCCGGACCCGGCACACGGCGGTGCCCGACGAGCACGCGGCGACCTTCACGTCGTCCGATCCCCGGGTCGACGCCGTCTTCGAGCTGGCCCGCCACTCCGCGCTCTTCAGCGCCCAGGAGCAGTTCGTGGACACGCCCACGCGGGAGAAGGGCCCCTGGCTCTGGGACGGCGCCAGCGAGTCGAGCGCCGCCATGGCCGCGTTCGCCGAGCAGAACTTGAGCCGAAAGTCGCTCCTCGAGTTCGCCGCCTCCCAGGCCCGGTACTGGCCCCACAGCGGGGCCATCAACAAGATCTACCCGACGGGGCTCGGTGCCCTCGACATCAACGAGTTCACCGAGATCTACCCCGAATGGGTGTGGCAGTACTGGCTTCGCACCGGCGACCGCGGGCTCGTCACCTCGCTCTACCCCGTGGTGGCCAGGGTGGCGGGCTACGTGGCCCGGGCGGTCGACGCCGGGACGGGGCTGGTCACGGACCTGCCGGCGACGAACGTGTACTACACCTATCCCGTCGTCACGCGCATCAACGTGCTCGCCGTGAACGTGTTCCGGCTGGCGGGGAACCTGGCGCAGCTGGCCGGGCGTCCGAGGTCGGACGTCGACGACCACCGCCGTCGCCAGCGCGCGCTGGTGGCGGCCGTCAACGCGCGCCTCACGCGCGCCTCGGGGGTGTACGCGGACGGGATCGACGGCCAGGGCAACCATGTGCCGAGCGCCTCGCAGGAGGCCAACGCCTGTGCCATGGCCTACGACGTGGTGCCGCCGGCGCGCCGGGCCGCGGTGGCGGCCTACGTGGCCAAGCTGGGCATGGCCGCGCCGCCCCGCACCGCAGCCGAGGTGGTGCGCGCCTTGGGCCTCGCCGGGCGCGAGGAGGACCTGCTCGACCGGCTCACCGACCCGAACGTCGACGGCTGGGCCAACATCCTGGCGCGCGGCGGCACCTACACCTGGGAGGTGTGGCAGCCGTCGGACGCCAACGGGGATTCGATGTCGCACGGCTGGGGGTCGAACGTGCTCCCCGAGATCCAGCGGTTCCTGCTGGGCGTCCACCCGACGGGACCGGGCTTCGAGACCTTCGACGTGACCCCGCCCCGCACGGTGCTGACGTGGGCCCAGGGGACGGTGCCGACACCTCGCGGTCCCGTCGAGGTGTCCTGGCGACGGCCGGGATCGGCCGACGACGCCTACGGCCTGGAGCTGACCGTGCCGCCCAACAGCACCGCCGTCGTCCGGCTACTCGGGGCGCGGCCCCGCGACGTCACGGAGTCGGGCGTCGGGGTCGCCGCCTTGCCCGGGGTGGGCGCCGTGGTCGGGGTGGGCGCCGTGGTCGGCGACGCCACCGGAGTGACGATGCGGGTCGGCGCGGGAAGCTACCGCTTCGCGGTGCAGGGGACCTGAGCACGGGCGCCGACGGGGCGCGACCGTCTCAGCGGGCCTTGCCCGTCGTGCGCTCGAGGGAGGTCCGGATGGCGGCGGCGGTCTCGGGTGTGGCCCACAGGCGCCGCACGCGTGCGTCGTCGGCCGCACCCGCCCGGATGCGGCCGAGTGCGGGCGCACGCAGTTGGGCCTTGGCCAGGGCGTAGCCCGGGCCTTGGAGGGCCGCGAGCTCGTCGGCCAGGGCCATGGACCGGTCGACGACCTGGTCGGCGGGGACGAGCTCGTCGGCGAGACCGAGGGCACGCGCCGGTTCCCCGCGCACCAGTCCCGCACCCAGCAGGACCGTGTCGGTGTGGCGACCGCAGCAGTGGCGGACGATCTCCAGCGCGGCGGCCGGGAACGGCACGCCCACGCGGAGCTCGGAGGCCCCGATGACGGCGTCTTCGGCGACGACGCGGCGGTCGCACGCGCAGGCCACGATGCAGCCGCCGGCGATGGCCGGCCCGTTCACGGCGGCGACGGTCGGCTTCGGGAAGGTGAACAGCGACTCGAAGGCCCGCCCGAGCGCGGGGATCAGGGTGTCGACGTAGGTGTCGCCGCCGTCGAGGACGCGCAGGAGGTCCACACCCGCGCAGAACGCCCGGCCGTCTCCGGTGACGACCACGGCCCGTGCACTCGACGTCGCCAGGGCCGCCAGCGCGGCGTCGAGGGCGTCGAGGAGCTCCACGTCCAGTGCGTTGACCTTGCCGTGGGACAGCCGCAGGAGCGCGACGTCGCCCTTGTGCTCGACGCTGATCATGGGCGCCCAGGCTAGGTGACGCGCGTGCAACCGCCCCGGGGCGAGCCGGGTCGGGGCGGAGCGCTAGGGGAGGACGAGGTGGACGTCGCCGAACTCGTGCCACCGATAGCCCTCGGCCAGGGCCGCCGCGTAGCAGTCGCGCAGGAACCGCGGGCCCATGACCGCCTCGAGCATGAGGAGATGGGAGGACGCGGGCTCGTGCCATCCGGTGAGGAGGCCGTCGACGACGGCGACGCCGCGCTCGGGGGTCACCACCACGTCGGTCCAACCGTCGTAGGGAAGGACCAGGCCGTCGGGGTCGGCCGCCGTCTCCAGGGCGCGCACCACGGTGGTGCCCACGGCGACCACCCGCCGGCGCGCCATGTGGGCCGCGTTGACCTGGCCCGCGGTGGCCGGCGGGACGTGGACACGCTCGGGGTAGGGGAGCTCGTCCGCCTCCAGCGAGGCCACGCCGGTGTGGAGGACGACGGGGGCGACGGCCACGCCCTTGGCCACCAGCCGCGTGATGACGTCTGGTGTGAACGGGCGCCCGGCGCTCGGCATCTCGGCGCTGCCGGGATCGGTGACGTAGACGTTCTGGTACATGCCGAGCGGCCAGGCCCGCTCCGCGTAGCCGTAGCGGATCGGGCGGCCGTGGAGGGCGAGCCACGTGAGGGCCCGCATGCCGAAGGCGAGGTCCGCCACCCAGAGGCGACCGGGCGCGCCGTAGGGCTCCGCCAGGACGGCCGAGGCACCGCCGGCCAGGGTGAAGGAGCGGCTCGGCAGGGTCCCCTGCCAGCGCTCGCTGGCGTCGCCGACGGGCCGACGGGGCTCGACCACCCAGCGCTCGCCCCCGCGATGGGACGACAGGCGGGTCGACAGGTGGAGGACGAGCTCGGTCCCGTCCGACGCCCTTGCCTCCATGGCGGCGGGGATGGTGCCGGAGGTGTTGATGACCACGACGTCGCCCGGGTCGAGGAAGGTGGGCAGGAGCGTGAACGTGCTGTGGAGGATGGTCCGTGCCGAGCGCGACGCCACCATCATGCGCACGGCGTCTCGGGTCAGGCCGCGGGCCTCCGGCGGGGCGCCGGCCTCCAGCTCGGGTGGCAGCTCGTAGACGAAACGGCCCGACCGCTGCACGCCCGCCGCGATGTTCGGGCTCATGTGCCCGCTCCCCAGTCGGCGGCGCGGTAGCGCCCGCTCGGCGGCGCCGCGGCCAGGAGCCGGCGCAGGGCCGGGACCACGGACTCCGGGTCGGGGCGATCCGAGATGTCCTCGCCCTGGAAGGCGGCTTGGTGCATCTCGGTGCGCATGTCGCCCGGGTCGAAGCAGTAGACGCGCAGCGCCGGCTCCTCGGCGGCCAGGACGTTGTGGAGCTGGACGAGCGCCGCCTTCGACGCGCCGTAGCCGCCCCAGCCCGGGTAGGCCTCGACCGCGGCGTCGGAGGACACCGCCACGACGGCGCCTCGGGCCCGTCGGAGCAGGGGGAGCGCCAGCTGCACCAGCCCCAGGGGCGCGACGGCGTTGACGTCGAGGACGCGGCCGAGCGAATCGAGGGGGTACGCCTCGAGGCGGGGCAGCGGCGTCGGCCCGAGGTCGCTGGCGTTGTGGACGACGAGGTCCAGGGCGCCCAAGGCGGCCGCCGCCTCGACCAGCTCGGCCCGGTGGACGGGATCGGCCACGTCGCCCCCCAGCGGGCGGATCGTCGTGCCCAGGCCCGACAGGGCGTCGGCGGCCTCGGTCAGGGGCCCGGGCCGGCGGGCGTCGAGGACGAGGTCCCACCCGTCCTTGGCCAAGTCGGTGGCCAGCGCCCGGCCGAACCCCCGTGATGCCCCGGTGACGATGGCGACCGGCATGGTCTCCTCCAATCCACCGGCGTGCAGCACGGTGTTCGTCGGTCTGGCGCCTCCGTGGCACCCGCACTGGCACCGTAAAGGTTGAAGTAATGTTTAAGTCAAGGGCTCCGGGCTGGATTTCGACGGCCCGGGCGGCGCGGGAGGGACGGCCGTGGAGGACAGGCTCACCATCGGGGAGCTGGCCCGCCGCAGCGGGCTCGCACCGTCGGCCATCCGCTTCTACGAGCGCGTGGGGCTGCTCGCGGCCGAGCGCAGCGAGGGGGGCCAGCGGCGGTTCCGGCGCGATGTGCTGCGCCGGGTGGCGTTCATCCGCGTGGCCCAGCGGGTGGGGCTCAGCCTGGAGGAGATCGCGCAGGCCCTGGCGGGCCTCCCCGCCGACCGGGCCCCCACCCGTGAGGACTGGCGGCGCATGACCCGGACCTGGCGGGACCGCATCGACCAGCGGATCACCCTTCTCGAGGCGCTGCGCCAGGGCCTGGGGGAGTGCATCGGCTGTGGCTGCCTGTCGCTGCGCACCTGCGCTCTCTCCAACCCCGACGACTGGGCGGCGACGTTGGGTTCCGGGCCCCGATACCTGCTGACCGACACCTGAGCGTGCGCTCCCCGCCGGGAACCCGCCTGGCGCCTCGCCTGGCGCCTCGCCGGGCGCCTCGCTGGGCTCCCTCGCCGGGCTCCCTCGCCGGGCTCCCTCGGCGCGCCTCGGTCTCTCGCCGGCTCCGGCCTGTGAGCGGCTGACCTCGGGTTTCCGAGCGTCCCGATGTTGTTCTTCCGTCTAATTGCGCCTCGCGTTCGCGACTAGCAAGCGCGAGGCGCAATTAGGAGCGAAACCAATTGTCCCGGCCCCTCGGTGGAGCACTGCCCGCCCGCCGCCCGAAGGGACCATCACACCCCACCGGTACGATCGACGGCGTGCCCCCCTTCGAGGTCGTCACCCCGCTGCGCCCCGCGGGCGACCAGCCGGCAGCCATCGGCGCCCTGGCCGCGGGCGTGGCGCGAGGGGACCGGTTCCAGACGCTGCTGGGGATCACCGGCAGCGGGAAGACCGCCACCATGGCCTGGACGATCGAAAAGGTGCAGCGGCCGACGCTGGTCATCGAGCCGAACAAGTCGCTGGCTGCCCAGCTGGCCGCCGAGCTCAAGGAGCTGTTCCCGAAGAACCGGGTCGAGTACTTCGTCTCCTACTACGACTACTACCAGCCCGAGGCGTACCTCCCGACCACCGACACCTACATCGAAAAGGACTCGTCGATCAACGACGAGATCGACCGCCTCCGCCATGCCACCACCTCGAGCCTCTTGTTGCGGCGGGACGTGATCGTGGTGGCCTCCGTGTCGTGCATCTACGGCCTCGGCGCGCCGGAGGAGTACCGGAGCCGCATCGTCGTCGTCCGTCCCGGGGACACGCTCAGCCAGCGCGACCTGCTGCGCCAGCTGGTCGACCTGCACTACGACCGCAACGACCAGGTGCTCACCAGGGGGCACTTCCGGGTGCGGGGGGACACCATCGAGCTGCACCCCGCGTACGAGGAGCGGGCCGTGCGCATCGAGCTCTTCGGCGACGAGGTCGAGCGCATCCGCCAATTCGACGCGCTGACCGGCGAGGTCGGGGACGAGCTCGAGGAGCTGGTCGTCTTCGCGTCGACCCACTACGTGGCGGGCGACGAGACCATGCGCAAGGCGATCGCCTCCATCGAGGTCGAGCTCCGGCAGCGACTGGCCGAGCTGGAGTCCCAGGGCAAGCTGCTCGAGGCCCAGCGGCTCCGCTTGCGCACCAGCCACGACCTGGAGATGCTGGCCGAGGTCGGGGTGTGCAACGGGATCGAGAACTACAGCCGCCATCTCGACGGTCGTGCGCCGGGCGAAGCGCCCTACACGCTGCTCGACTTCTTCCCCGAGGACTTCCTCACGGTCATCGACGAGAGCCACGTCGCCGTCCCCCAGATCCGCGGCCAGTTCGAGGGCGACCGCTCCCGCAAGGTCACGCTGGTCGAGCACGGGTTCCGCCTGCCCTCGGCCGTCGACAACCGGCCGCTCACCTTCGACGAGTTCGAGAACCGCGTGGGCCAGGTCATCTACCTGTCGGCCACCCCCGGCCCCTACGAGCTGCAGGTGTCCTCGCAGGTCGTGGACCAGGTCATCCGGCCCACGGGCCTGGTCGACCCCGAGGTGGTGGTCCGCCCGACCACCGGGCAGATCGACGACCTGCTCGAGCGCATCCGGGCCGTGACCGCCAAGGACGGCCGGGTCCTCGTGACGACGCTCACGAAGAAGATGGCCGAGGACCTGACCGACTACCTGCTGGAGCTCGACGTCCGCGTCCGGTACCTGCACTCCGACGTGGACACCATCTCCCGGATCCAGCTGCTGCGCGACCTGCGCCAGGGCGAGTACGACGTCCTGGTGGGGATCAACCTCCTGCGTGAGGGGCTGGACCTCCCCGAGGTCCAGCTGGTGGCCATCCTGGACGCCGACAAGACGGGATTCCTGCGGTCCGCGTCCTCGCTGATCCAGACCATGGGCCGCGCCGCACGCAACGTCGACGGCCGGGTGGTGATGTACGCGGACACCATCACCGACGCGATGCGGGAGGCCATCTCGGAGACGCAGCGGCGGCGCGCCCTGCAGCAGGCCTACAACGCCGAGCACGGGATCGACCCCGTCTCCATCCGCAAGGCCGTGGTCGACATCCTCGACCGGATCCGGCCGACGGGGGAAGCACCGGCGGAGACCCGCGGCCGGCGCAGTCGGGCTCGGCACGCCCAGGGGGCCGGCATGCCCTCGGCCGCGGGCCGCCGGCCCGAGGCGGGCCGACCGTCCGCACCCGCACCCGCACCCGCACCCGCACCCGCTGACGGGCCCGCGCCCGTGGCCGGCACCGACACCGACCTGGAGCTGTCGTCGCTGCCGATGGAGGAGCTCGGGCCCCTGGTCATGCGCCTGGAGGCGGAGATGCGCAAGGCCGCCTCGGAGCTGCGGTACGAGGAGGCCGCGTTGCTGCGAGACGAGATCGCGGAGCTGCGCCTCATGCTCGCCGAGCGGGCCGACGACGCCCCCGTCCCCGTTCCCAGCGCGTGAGGCGACCCGGGATGGGCCCCGGCACGGCGCCGGTATCCTCGCTCTGATGGCCGACAGGCTCGTGGTGCGCGGGGCGCGGGAGCACAACCTGCGCGACGTGTCCCTGGACCTCCCGCGTGACGAGCTCATCGTCTTCACCGGTCTTTCGGGGTCCGGGAAGTCGTCGCTCGCCTTCGACACGATCTACGCCGAGGGCCAGCGCCGCTACGTGGAGTCGCTCTCCGCCTACGCGCGTCAATTCCTCGGGCAGATGGACAAGCCCGACGTCGACTTCATCGAGGGGCTCTCGCCGGCCATCTCCATCGACCAGAAGTCGGCCAGCCGTAACCCGCGTTCGACGGTGGGCACCGTCACCGAGATCTACGACTACCTGCGTCTGCTCTACGCCCGGGTCGGCAAGCCGCACTGCCCCCGTTGCGGGCGCCCGGTCGCCCGCCAGACCCCCCAGCAGATCGTGGACCGGATCCTCGACCTGCCCGAGGGCACGCGCTTCCAGGTCCTCGCCCCCGTCGTCCGAGGGCGCAAGGGCGAGTACGAGGCGTTCCTCGACGACCTCGCCAAGCAGGGGTTCGCCCGGGTGCGCGTCGACGGCGAGACGATCGAGCTGAGCGAGCGCCACAGCCTGTCGCTGGCCCGCTACGAGCAGCACACCATCGAGGTGATCGTCGACCGGCTCGTGCGCCGTGATGACATCCGCCAGCGCCTCACCGAGTCGATGGAGACGGCGTTGCGGCTCACCGACGGCGTCGCCGAGATCGGCGTGATCGGCGAGGACGGCGACGAGGAGCTGATCACCTTCTCCGAGCACCTCGCCTGCACCTTCTGCGGCATCTCCTTCGAGGAGGCCGCGCCCCGGAACTTCTCGTTCAACTCGCCCTACGGCGCCTGCCCCGAGTGCGACGGCCTCGGGACGCAGTTCGAGGTGGACCCCGACCTGGTGGTGCCCGACCCCAAGCGCAGCCTGGCCGAGGGCGCGATCGCCCCCTGGGTCGGCGGCCGCAGCCGCTGGTGGGACCGGATGGTCGAGGCCGTGGCCGACGAGTACGGCTTCGGCCTGGACGTGCCCTGGGAGAAGCTGCGCAAGTCCGACCGCAAGGTGGTGCTCTATGGCGCCGGCCAGCGCCAGGTCACGGTGCGCTACCGCAACCGCTACGGGCGCCAGCGCACGTTCACGATGCACTACGAGGGGATCGTCCCCTGGCTCCAGCGGCGGCACAAGGAATCGGACTCCGACGCCTTGCGGGACTGGGCCGAGGCGTTCATGCGCGAGGTGTCGTGCCCGGCCTGTGACGGTGCCCGGCTCAAGCCGGAGTCGCTCGCCGTCACGGTCGGCGGCCGCAACATCCACGAGCTCTGCAGCCTGTCCATCGGGCGCGCCGCAGGGGAGGTCGGAATGCTCGAGCTCTCCGAGCGCGATCACCTGATCGCGGACCGGGTGCTGAAGGAGATCCGGGCGCGCATGCAGTTCCTCCTCGACGTGGGACTCGACTACCTGTCGCTCGCCCGGGGCACGGCCACGCTGTCCGGCGGCGAGGCCCAGCGCATCCGCCTGGCCAGCCAGATCGGCTCGGGCCTGGTCGGGGTCCTCTACGTCCTCGACGAGCCGTCGATCGGACTGCACCAGCGAGACAACCGCCGCCTCCTCGACACCCTGGTGCGCCTGCGCGACCTCGGCAACACGGTGATCGTCGTGGAGCACGACGAGGAGACGATCCGCGAGGCGGACTACGTCGTCGACATCGGGCCGGGTGCGGGCGAGCACGGGGGCGAGATCGTCTACGCCGGGCCCGTCGACGGCCTGCTCGGCTGCCGCCCGTCGATCACCGGCCGCTACCTGGCGGGGGAGCGGTCGATCCCGGTGCCCGACAAGCGCCGGGAGGGCTCAGGTGAGCACCTGGTCGTGCGCGGGGCGCGGGAGCACAATCTCGACGCCATCGACGTCGCCTTCCCGCTCGGCACCTTCGTGGCCGTGACCGGCGTGTCGGGCTCGGGCAAGTCGACCCTCGTCAACGACATCCTCCTGCAGTCGATGCTGGCGCGGGTGCACCGGGCGCGAACCACCCCTGGCCAGCACGCGGGCATCGACGGTGCCGAGCACGTCGACAAGGTGGTCGACATCGACCAGTCGCCCATCGGCCGGACGCCGCGCTCGAACCCGGCCACCTACACGGGGCTCTTCGACCACGTGCGCAAGCTCTTCAGCCAGACGACCGAAGCGAAGGTCCGCGGCTACATGCCCGGACGGTTCTCCTTCAACGTGCGCGGCGGGCGGTGCGAGGCCTGCGCCGGCGACGGCACCATCAAGATCGAGATGCACTTCCTCCCCGACGTGTACGTGCCCTGCGAGGTCTGCGCCGGTGCCCGCTACAACCGCGAGACGCTCGAGGTCACCTTCAAGGGCAGGAACATCGCCGACGTCCTCGACATGTCGTGCGAGGAGGCCCTCGGCTTCTTCGTCAACCAGCCCACCATCGCGCGGCACCTCCAGACCCTGGTGGACGTGGGCCTGGGCTACATCCGCCTGGGCCAGCCTGCGCCGACGCTGTCGGGCGGCGAGGCCCAGCGCGTCAAGCTGGCGTCCGAGCTGAGCCGGCGCTCCACCGGCCACACGCTCTACGTCCTCGACGAGCCCACCACGGGCCTGCACTTCGACGACGTCCGCAAGCTGCTGGAGGTCTTGTCGAGGCTCGTCGACCAGGGCAACACGGTGATCGTCATCGAGCACAACCTCGACGTGGTCAAGACGGCCGACTGGATCGTGGACCTCGGGCCCGAGGGCGGCGAGCGCGGCGGGCGTGTCGTCGCCGAGGGGAGCCCGGAGGAGGTGGCCGTCACCCCGGGCAGCCACACGGGCGCCGTGCTGGGCCCCGTCATCGGCGCCGTCGCCGGTCGCACCCGAGGCACGGCCGCGGTGGGCAAGGCTTCCGGCACCAGGGGGCGTGGCAAGACCGCGGCCCGGGCGACGACGACGCGCAAGACCACCAAGGCGGCCCGCGCCGGCTGAGCGGCGCCCGGCGCGTGCGCCCTCAGGTGATGGCCAGCATGCGCTCCAGCGCCGTGCGCGCCAGCGCGGCCGTGTCGGGGTCGACGGTGATGCGGTTGCGGACCTCGCCCTCCACCAGCCCCTCGAGCACCCAGCACAGGTGGGCGGCGTCGATGCGGAACATGGTGGAGCACGGGCAGACGATCGGGTCCAGCGACAACACGGTCTTGTCGGGGTGCTCGGCGTCGAGGCGCTGGACGAGGTGGATCTCGGTGCCCACGCCGATCACCGCACCCGCCGGTGCGTGCTCGACGGCGGCGATGATGGCGTCGGTCGACCCCACCTCGTCGGCCACCTCGACGACCTCGTGCGCGCACTCGGGGTGGACGATCACGATCCCCTGCGGGTGCTCGGCCCGGAAGGCGGCGACGTGGTCGGTGGTGAAGCGCTGGTGCACCGAGCAGAAGCCGCGCCACAGCAGCAAGGTGGCCTGCTTCACCTCCGAGTCGCGCAACCCGCCGAGCGAGAGCCGGGGGTTCCAGACGGCCATGTCGTCCGCGCCCCAGCCGAGCTGGTAACCGGTGTTGCGGCCGAGGTGCTGGTCGGGGAAGAAGAGCACCTTGTCCCCGCGGGCCTCTGCCGCCGGGCCGCCGTGGCTGCCCTCCGGCAGCAGTGCCCACGTCAGCACGGCGCGGGCGTTCGAGGAGGTGCACACGGCGCCCCCGTGGGCACCGACGAAGGCCTTGAGCGCCGCCGACGAGTTCATGTAGGTGATGGGGATCACGCGCTCGACGTCGGTGACGGCGGCCAGCTCCTCCCAGGCCTCTTCCACGGCCTCGACGTCGGCCATGTCGGCCATCGAGCACCCGGCGTTGAGGTCCGGCAGGATCACCTGCTGGTGGTCGGCGGTGAGGATGTCGGCCGACTCTGCCATGAAGTGCACCCCGCAGAACACGACGAACTCGGCGTCACGCCGGGCGGCGGCGGTCCGCGACAGGCCGAAGGAGTCGCCGCGGGCGTCGGCCCATCGCATGACCTCGTCGCGCTGGTAGTGGTGGCCCAGGATGAAGACGCGCTCGCCGAGGGCCTGCTTGGCTGCGGCGATCCGCCGGGCCAGTTCCTCGGGCGACGCGTCGGTGTAGGCCTCGGGGAGCGGTCGCTGGATCCGGAGCATGTGAGACCCCCTTCGGGGAGCACTCCGATCGGTGGCCGGCGGGGACAGCCTGGTCGCCCATCCGCGGGGTTGTCGGCCTCGGAGCGGTATGTACGCCGGGGTACCAGGCCGGCGTTGCACCCATCCTACCTGGTCGATCGGCACGGCGGCACCGAGGCCGGCGTGGCGAGGGCCCCCCGCCGTACGCCGTCCGGGCCGGCACCGCGGTACGGCAGAGTGGGGGTGTGCGAACCCGTCCCCCTGCGTCGACGATCCCCGACGCCCCGGGCTCCTACCAGTTCGTCGACGCCGACGGCCGGGTCCTCTACGTGGGCAAGGCCAAGTCGCTGCGCAGCCGGCTTGCCAACTACTTCGCCGACCCGGCCACCCTCGCCCCCCGCACCGCGCAGCTGGTCGCCGCGGCCGACCACGTCGAGTGGATCACCGTGGCCAACGAGGTGGAGGCCATCTTCCTCGAGTACAACCTCATCAAGGAGCACCGGCCCCGGTTCAACATCCGGCTGGTCGACGACAAGAGCTATCCGTGGCTGGCCCTCACCCTGTCCCACGAGTGGCCGCGGGCGGCGGTCGTGCGGGGACGGCGACGGCCCGGCGTGCGCTACTTCGGCCCCTACGCGCACGTGGGCGCCATCCGCGACACCCTCGACCTGCTCGTGCGGTCCTTTCCCATCCGCACCTGCTCCGATGCCAAGCTCGAGCGCCACACCAAGATCGGCAAGCCCTGCCTGCTGTTCCACATCGACCGGTGCTCGGGGCCCTGTGTGGGGGCGGTGGACCCGGCGCGCTACGCCGCACACGTCGAGGACCTGATGGCCGTGCTGGCGGGCCACACCGAGGAGGTCGAGGCGCGGCTCGAGGCGCAGATGGAAGAGGCCGCGGGCGTCCTCGACTTCGAGCGCGCGGCGCGCCTTCGCGACCAGCTCGCCACCTTGCGGCGTGCCGTCGAGCGCCAGCAGGTGGTGACCGAGCGGCCCGAGGACCTCGACGTGATCGGGGTCGACGAGGACCCGCTGGAGGCGGCCGTGTGCGTGCTGCACGTGCGCCAGGGACGGATCGTGGGCCGGCGCGCCCTGGTGGTCGACAAGGTCGAGGACGTGTCGCTCGCCGACCTGCTCGGGCGGGTGCTCGAGGAGCTCTACGGCGAGGCCGAGCCCGTGCCCGCCGGCGGCGGCCGTGTGGCGCGCCCCGCGCGCGGGCGACAGGACGGCTGGGCGTCGGGGGGCGGCGACCCGTCGGTGTGGGGCAACGAGGGCGCCGGCCCGCCGGCGGTGCCGCGGACCGTGCTCGTGCCCGCGCCGCTGGAGGACGTCGGCCTGTACGAAGGCTTCCTGGCGGCCCGCCGCGGCGGCCCGGTGTCGATCCGCGTCCCGCTGCGGGGCGGCAAGCGGGCCCTCATGGAGACGGCCGCGACCAATGCCGCCGACGAGCGGACGCGCCGGCGCCTGCGCCGCGCCGCCGACCACGACAGCCGGGCCCGGGCCCTGGAGTCGCTCCAGGAGGCCCTCGGGCTGGCCCAGGCCCCGCTGCGCATCGAGTGCTACGACATGAGCCACCTGCAGGGGACCGACTACGTCGGGTCGATGGTCGTGCTGGAGGACGGGCTGCCCCGCCCGTCGGAGTACCGCCGCTTCCGCATCCGCGACGTTCCCGGCAACGACGACTACGCGGCCATGGAGGAGGTGCTCACGCGCCGGCTCACCGCGCTGGTGGAGGCGCGGGCCCAGGGCGAGGACGCGCCGGCGGGGTCCCGGGCGCGGCGCTTCGCCTATCCTCCGCAGCTTCTCCTCCTCGACGGGGGCAAGGGCCAGCTGGGCGTGGGCGTGCGCGTGCTCGAGCGGCTAGGGATGGCGGGGGAGATCCCGGTAGCAGCGCTGGCCAAGGCCTTCGAGGAGGTCTACCTGCCGGGCGACCCCGACCCCGTCCGCATCCCGCGCGGGTCGGAGGCCCTCTTCCTGCTGCAGCGCATCCGGGACGAGGCGCACCGCTTCGCCGTCACCTACCACCGCGACCTGCGGGCCAAGCGCATGACCCGCAGCGGCCTCCAGGGCGTGCCGGGCCTGGGCGAGGCCCGGCGCACGCGGCTGCTGCGGGAGCTCGGCTCGCTCCGGGCAGTGCGGGCGGCGTCGCTCGACGACCTTCGCGCCCTGCCCTGGCTACCGGACACGGTGGCCGACGCGCTGTTCGCGCACCTGCACCACCCGGCCCCCGCCGGTGGCGGCGACGTCGTGGCCCGCGCCCGCATCGCCGCCCAAGCCCGGGCCGTGGGGGAGGATGGGTCGCGGTGAGCGAGTACGTGGTCATCGCGGGGATGTCGGGCGCGGGGCGCTCCACGGCCTCCGCGGCCCTCGAGGACGCCGGTTGGTACGTCATCGACAACATGCCGGCGTCGCTCCTCATGGCGGTGGCCGACGAGCTCGGCCGGGGCGTCGACGGCCAGGAGCGCGTGGCCCTGGTCATCGGGCGCGGCGGTGGTGCACAGGCCGAGCAGGCGATGCCCTCGATCGAGGAGCTCCGGGCGGTCGGCCACGACGTGACCATCCTCTTCCTGGACGCGCCCGAGGAGGTCCTGGTGCGCCGCTTCGAGGGGACGCGCCGGCGCCACCCGATCGCCGCCGCCCAGGTCCCGGCGGCCATCGCCGACGAGCGGCTGCTGCTCGCCCCCATCCGGGACGCCGCCGACGTCGTCATCGACACCGGCGACCTCAACGTGCACCAGCTCCGGGCCCGCGTGCTCAAGCTCTTCGGCGACGAGTCGGATCTCACCATGCGGACGTCGGTCGTCTCCTTCGGCTACAAGCACGGTGTGCCCGTCGATGCCGACCTGGTCTTCGACTGCCGGTTCCTCCCGAACCCGCACTGGATCGACGCTCTTCGCCCGCTGTCGGGGCTCGACGCCCCCGTGCGCGACTACGTCATGGGGCAGGAGGCCACCGGCGAGTTCCTCGACCGGGTGGAGGGCCTGGTGGTGCCCCTGCTCCCGGCCTACGAGGCCGAGGGCAAGTCGTACCTGACCATCGCCATGGGATGCACCGGGGGGCGCCATCGGTCGGTGGCCCTGGCCGAGGCGCTGGCCGTCCGGATCGCCGATGCGGGGACCCGCGTGTCGGTCTTCCACCGGGACGTCGACCGGTGACCGCCGTCGGTGGCCCGACGCGCCCGCGGGTGGTGGCGGTGGGCGGTGGCCACGGCCTGGCCGCCTCCCTGCGTGCCGCCCGTCGCTACGCGGGCGACATCACCGGGGTGGTGTCGGTGGCCGACGACGGCGGGTCCTCGGGCCGGCTCCGGCGCCAGCTCGGGATCATGCCCCCCGGCGACCTGCGCAAGTGCCTGGTGGCCCTGGCCCAGGACGGCTCGGCCCTGGCGGCCGCCTTCGAGCACCGCTTCGAGGGCGCCGAGGACGACCTCGCCGGCCACGCCCTGGGCAACCTGGTGCTGGCCGGCCTGGCGTCGGTCACCGGCGACCTGCAGGACGCCCTGGACGAGGCCGGGCGCCTGCTGGGCGCGGTGGGCCGGGTGGTGCCCGCGGCCTTGGAGGCGGTGGTCCTCAAGGCGGAGGCGGGGAGCGGGCCCGTCGAGGGCCAGTCGGCGGTGGCCCGCACCAGGGGCATCCGCCGGGTGTCGGTGGTGCCCGTCGACGCCGCCGCCTCCCCGGCGGCCCTGGGCGCCCTGGCCCGGGCCGACCAGGTGGTGGTGGGCCCGGGATCCCTGTTCACGAGTGTCCTGGCCGCCGCCGCGGTCCCCGGTGTGGCCGAGGCCATCTCGGGTGCGCCGGGGCGGCGGGTGTACGTGGCCAACCTCCGCCCCCAGCCGGCCGAGACGGAGGGGTTCGACGTGGCCGACCACGTCCACGCGCTGGCCGACCACGGGGTGACGGTGGACGTGGTGCTCGCCGACTCCTCGGGGATCGAGCTGGGGGACGTGCCCGTGCCCGTGGTCGACCTGCCCCTGGCCCGGCCCAACGGGCTGGCCCACGACCCCCTGCGACTGGCGGACGCCCTGGCCGCTCTGGTCGGATAGGGCCATGACGGTTCACGTAGGGATCAACGGCTTCGGGCGGATCGGGCGCAACTTCCTGCGCGCCGCGCGCAAGCAGGGCGCGGACCTCGAGATCGTGGCGGTCAACGACCTGACCGACGCCGCCACCAACGCCCACCTGCTGCGCTACGACACGACCCACGGTCGCTTCGACGGCGAGGTGGTGGCCGACGGCGGTGACCTCGTGGTCGACGGGCAGCGCATCCGCGTCCTGGCCGAGCGCGACCCCAAGGCCCTGCCCTGGGGCGAGCTCGGGGTGGACGTGGTCATCGAGTCCACGGGACGCTTCACGTCGCGCGACGCGGCCGCCGCCCATCTGGAGGGTGGGGCCAGCCGCGTGCTCATCTCGGCCCCGGCCGGGGACGCCGACGCCACCATCGTGATCGGCGTCAACGACTCGGAGTACGACCCGGGCCGGCACCGGATCGTGTCCAACGCGTCCTGCACCACCAACTGCTTCGTCCCCATGGTGAAGGTGGTCGACGACGCCTTCGGGATCACGAGCGGGCTCATGACCACCGTCCACGCCTACACCAACGACCAGAACCTCCTCGACCTGCCGCACAAGGACCTGCGCCGGGCCCGGGCCGCGGCCCGAAACATCGTCCCGGCGTCGACCGGCGCGGCCAAGGCCACCGGCCTGGTGCTGGCCTCGATGCAGGGACGGCTGCACGGCACCGCCCTGCGCGTCCCGGTGGAGGACGGCTCGATCACCGACTTCACCGCGGTGGTCGGGCGGGCGGTCACCGTCGACGAGGTCAACGCAGCCTTTCGGGCGGCGGCCACGGCCGGCCCGCTGGCCGGGGTCCTCGAGTACACCGAGGACCCCATCGTGTCCCACGACATCGTCGGCAACCCGGCGTCGTGCATCTTCGACTCGCGCCTCACCATGGTCATGCCGGTGGACGACGCCTCCACCCTGGTCAAGGTCCAAGGCTGGTACGACAACGAGTGGGGCTACTCGAACCGGATGGTGGACCTCACGATGCTCATCGGCGCTTCCGACGGAGCGTGAGCGCGCCGGTCCGCCCGCTCGACGGGCTCCCGCTGCTCGAGGACCTGCCGCCCCTGTCGGGGGCGCGCGTGCTCCTGCGGGTCGACTTCAACGTGCCCCTGGCATCGGACCCCGCGGGGCACCGCGTCGTCGAGGACGACTTCCGCATCCGCGCCGCGCTCCCCACCGTGGAGTGGCTCGTGGGGCACGGGGCGGTGGTGACGGCGTGCACCCATCTCGGGCGGCCGAAGGGCAAGGCCGACCCCGACTACGACGTCGAGCCGGTACGCGAGCGCCTGGCCGATCTCGCACCGGGGGTCGAACTGCTCGAGAACCTGCGCTTCGACCCCGGCGAGGAGGCAGGTGGCGCCGCCTTCGTCGCCACGCTGATCGACGGGTTCGACTGCTACGTCAACGACGCGTTCGGCGCCTCGCACCGGGCGCACGCCTCGATCGTGGGCCCGCCGGCAACGCTGCCTTCCGCGGCCGGCCGGCTGCTCCAGCGCGAGGTGGAGATGCTCGGCCGGCTCCTCGACGACCCCGCCCGCCCCTTCGTGGCCGTGGTGGGCGGGGCCAAGGTGGCGGACAAGCTGGGCGTCCTGCATGCCCTGCTCGGGCGCGTGGACCGCCTCGTGGTGGGGGGCGGTATGGCCTACACCTTCCTGGCCGCCCTCGGCCACGACACCGGTGCGTCGCTCCTCGACCACGACCGCATCAAGGACTGTGCGGCGCTGCTCGAGGAGGCGGGGGACCGCATCGTGCTGCCGAGCGACATCGTGGTGCTCGGCCCCGGGGGGACGGTGGGGCCGGAGGGCACCGGCGCGGTCGACGTGGTGGGCACCGACGTGCCCGAGGGATGGGAAGGCGTGGACATGGGCCCCGCCTCACGCCGCGCCTACGCGCAGGTCATCGCCGGCGCGGGCACGCTGTTCTGGAACGGCCCGGTCGGCGCCTTCGAGGACCCGCGCTTCGCCGAGGGCACGCGGGCGGTGGCGGAGGCCGTCGCCGGTTGTGCCGGGTTCACCGTCGTCGGGGGCGGCGACTCAGCCGCCGCGCTCGACCGGATGGGCCTCGCGGACCGGATCGACTTCGTGTCCACCGGCGGGGGCGCGTCCCTCGAGCTGCTCGAGCACGGCGACCTCCCCGGCCTGGCCGCGTTGCGCCGTGCCCCCAACGCACCGGGCGCCCGGGGTCGCTGATGGCGAGGTCCGAGGCCACGAGCCGCCGGCGGATGCTCGTCAGCGGCAACTGGAAGATGTACCACGACCATCTCCAGGCGATCCGCACGGTCCAGGACCTCGGCCTGCGCATCGGGGCGGCGGAGGTCGGCGCCGTCGACGTGTCGGTCCACCCGCCGTTCACCGACCTGCGCTCGGTGCAGACGGTGCTCGAGGACCGGGCCATCCCCGTGTCGCTCGGTGCGCAGCACTGCCACGACAAGGACGAGGGCGCGTACACGGGGGAGGTGGCGCCGCCCATGTTGGCGCGCCTGGGCGTGGCCTACGTCATCGTCGGTCACTCCGAGCGCCGCGCCCTGTTCGGGCAGACCGACGCCCAGGTGGCCGCCACCCTGCGGGCCGTCCAGCGCCACGGCATGACCCCCATCGTGTGCGTGGGCGAGACGGAGGCCGAGCGCGAGGCCGGGGTGACCGAGGAGCGGCTGGCGGAGCAGGTGGACGCTGCCCTGCGCGGGCTGCCCGGCCCCGCCGTGGCCTCGCTGGTGATCGCCTACGAGCCCATCTGGGCCATCGGCACCGGTCGCACGGCCACCCCGGAGGACGCCCAGGCGGCGTGCGCCCATATCCGCGGGCTGGTGGCCGAGCTGGCCGACGGGTCGGTCGCCCAGGCGCTGCGCGTCCAGTACGGGGGGTCGGTCAAGCCGGACAACGCCGCCGAGCTCATGCGCCAGCCCGACGTGGACGGGGCGCTGGTGGGCGGGGCCAGCATCGACGCGGCCTCGTTCGCGGCCATCGTCCAGGCCGGGGCCTCGGTCGCCCGGCCCTGATGCCCATCGCCCCGGGGCTTTGCTAGCGTTGGCGGGTCCGGCCGCTCCGGGGAGAGGTCCCTCGTGCTGACCATCCTGATCCTGATCCTCCACATCATCGTCTCGCTGGCGCTGATCTTCCTGATCCTCATGCACTCCGGCAAGGGCGGGGGGCTCTCCGACATGTTCGGCGGCGCGGTGGGCCAGGCCGCCACGGGGTCGACCGTGGTCGAGAAGAACCTCGACCGCATCACGGTGACGGTGGCCATCATCTTCGGCTTCACCTCGATCATCCTGTCGCTCCGTCTGCATTGACGCGGCGACGCCCGGCGACGCCCGGGCGCCGGAGACGATCGCCGGCGCATCCCCGACGGCCGACACGCATCGGCTCCGTGGTGCTCTGCGGGCTCGCCGTGCTCGGCGGCTGCGCCTCGTCGCCGACGCGGTCCGACCATGCCGGCGGCGCCCCCGCGCTGGTGGGCGTGGAGGGCGGGACGGCGACGGTGGACCTGGCCGCCATGCCGGTCACCCTCAACCCGCACACGACGGCGGGGGACAACGCCGCCACCCTGGCGCTGTCCGTCGCCGTCTGGCCCCAGGTGTTCGAGGTGGCGCCGAAGGTCGCCCCCAAGCTCAACACCGACCTCGTCCAGAGCGCGGAGGTGGTCAGCGTCGACCCCCAGACCGTCGTCTACCAGATCGACCCGCGTGCGGTGTGGTCCGACGGGGTGCCCATCTCGGCGGACGACTTCGTCTACGCCTGGGCCATGCAGCGCGGTGGCGCGGTCGACACCGACGGGTCGCCGGCGTCGGTGGCGACGACGGCCGGCTACCACGACATCGCGTCGGTCACCGGTTCCAACGGCGGCAAGACGGTGACGGTGGTCTTCAGCACACCCGACGCCGACTGGCCGTCGCTCTTCGCCGACCTGCTGCCGGCCCACGTCGCCCAACGGGTGGGGTGGAACCACGGCTTCGACCGCTTCGACCCGTCCGTCTTCGTCTCCGGAGGGCCGTGGATGCTGTCGTCGTGGACACCCGGCGGCACTGCGGTGCTGTCCAGGAACCCCAAGTGGTGGGGGAGCGCACCCCATCTCGACACGGTGGTGGCCCAGGGCGTGCCGAGCGCCGATGCCGTGGCACAGGACCTGACTGCGGGCCGGGCCGAGCTGGGCGGGCCGGCCGACTACGGGCCCGACTTCCTGGCCGCCGTGTCATCGTCACCGCAACTGACGAGCCAGCCGGCGCTGGGCACGACGATCCTCCAGCTGGAGTTCAACGTGCACCGTGAGGCGTTGAGCACGGCGTCGGTCCGCCAGGGGATCGGCCGCAGCATCGACCGCCACGGGATCGTCACCGCGGTGGCGCAGCCGCTCGACCCCATGGTGGGACTGGACAACAACCATCTCTTCGCCAACGTCCAGTCCACCTACGCGGACAACGCCGCGGGATTCCACACGGTCGACCCCGCCACGGCGACGCAGCTCTTCGTCCAAGGTGGCCTGGTGGCCGACACGCAGGGCACGTGGACGCTGCACGGTGCCCCGGTGACGCTCCGCCTCACCTGGGCGGCCGACGACCCCTGGTCGGCCGACACGGGGCCGATCGTCGCGGCGGAGCTCGTCAGCGCCGGCTTCGACGTCCGGAGCGAGCCGGTGCCGGAGGCCGAGCTCATGGGGACGGTGCTCCCCACCGGCGACTTCGACCTGGCCCTGGCGCCGGTGCCGGCGGGGGCGTACCCGAGCGCCATGGCGGCGTCGTTCTCCACCTTGGACGGCACGCCGGGCACGGGGACGTCGACGGACTGGTCTGGCTTCGACGACCCGAAGGTGGACGCCCTCTTCACCTCGGCCGCCCGCGAGCTCGCCGGCCAGAGCGCGGCGGCCCTCTACCAGCAGATCGACCAGGAGCTGTGGCAGGAGCTGCCGACGCTGCCCCTTTTCGCCGAGCCCGTCGTGCTCGTGTCCTCGGTGTCGATGCTGGGCCCGCAGCCCGACCCCGGGGGCCCGGGAATCCTGTGGGACGCGCCGTCGTGGTTCTTCCTGGTCGCCGCGCGGGCGACGGGCTCGCCCCACGCACAGCGATGAGACCGTTGGGGGTGGCGCGCTAGAGTGCTCGGTGCGCCCAGCCCGTGCGGCACGGCGCACACCCACTCTCGTCGGAGTGGCGGAATAGGCAGACGCGCTAGCTTGAGGGGCTAGTGCCCGCAAGGGCGTAGGGGTTCAAGTCCCCTCTCCGACACGTCTTCTGACCTGGGGAGTTGTACCGGCGGCGGCCGACGCCG
>DASPTT010000129.1:0-24787 GCA_035623275.1 Acidimicrobiales bacterium | reverse complement strand
GAGATCGGGCAGAAGGTCCAGGTCAAGGTGCTCGACATCGATCGCGAGCGCCAGCGGATCTCGCTCGGCCTCAAGCAGACGCAGACCGATCCGTGGCAGCAGGTGCTGGAGAGCTACGCGGAGGGCGACATCGTGTCCGGCAAGGTGACGAAGGTGGTCACGTTCGGCGCGTTCGTCGAGATCCTCCCGGGCGTCGAGGGCCTCGTCCACATCTCCGAGCTGGCGCAGCATCACGTCGAGAACCCGCGCGAGGTCGTCTCGCAGGGCGACGACGTGAACGTGCGCATCCTCGAGGTCGACGCCGAGCGCCGGCGCCTGTCGCTCTCGCTGAAGCGCGTCGAGGACGGGATGCCCGTCCAGCCGAAGCCCGGCGCCGAGGCCGAGCCGCCGTCGATCGACCTGTCCGAGGCCGTGTTCACGGACGAGACCGCCGCCGCCGAGGCGACGGAGGCCGAGCCCGAGCCGGAGCCCGAGCCCGAGCCGGAGCCCGAGCCCGAGCCCGAGCCCGAGCCCGAGCCGCTTCCGGGTGGGGGCAGCGTCGTGGTCGTGGCGGGCGGGAGCGTGGGGAGGTTGTTGACGACGCCCTCCAGCCCCGTGCCGCCGGCCGACGTGGTCTCCGCGCTGCCGTTGCCGGTGGAACCGACGACGCCGCCGACAACCCCCTTCACGCCGTCGAGGGCGCTGCCCAGCGGGTTGGACGCGCCGGTCAGGATGGCCTCCACGCCGCCGCCCACCACGTGGGCGGCGGCGGTGGCGCCGGTCGCGTTCGTCGTGCCCGGCGAGGTCGCGGCGGCCAGGGCAGGCTGTGCGACGGAGGAGCAGGCGAGCGGTTGTGCCGGCGTGACGGGGTCCGGTGCGCTCGGTGGCGCCGGTGCGGCCGGGGCCGGCGTGGCCGGCACGTCGGCGGGTTGCACCAGGCCCTGCCATGCCGAGGCGTCGTAGGTGTTGCGGGCCGCCGCGGCTGGGGGAGCCGCCGTGCTTGGTGCGGTCGCGGCGCCGAGCGCCACCATGGCGGCGACGATGCCGAGCCAGCCGGACCACGCGGGGAGGGCCCGCACCCGGGCGACCGCCGGCTTCAGCGTGCGATCGAGGACCTTTCCGGCGATGCCGCCGGGCCGATGGACTGCGCCTGCCATGCCCCTGCTCCTTCTGCTCCGCCGGGCCGGTCGAGGTGTGCCGGCGTGCACCTCGAAGGCGTCCTGCTCCTTTCCCATGGGAACGGGCGGACGGTGGGCGCCTTGTGGCGATCCCGACGTCGGGTCGACCGATCGCGCGCAGCGCGGTGAGAAACTCGCGCTCAGCGGAGTGCGAAGTAGCCGGGCACCAATTCGTGCGGCGTATCCAGGTAGATCTTGGCCTCCGGCACGCCGCAGAATCGGCCGTGGCTCCACCGGATCTCGATGTGACCACGGACCGCGCGAATATCGCGCCCTTCACGGGTCTCGACCCGGGCGATCCAGTCCACGGCCGGCTGGAGGCCGGGCCGGGGCGCGATCTCGAAGGAGCGGAACCGGTACAGCTGGCGCCAGTCCCAGGGGGTGCCGATGCGCAGCCGCAGCGACGCCGCCGGCGACGTGCCGAGCACGAAGTACGGCGCGCTGTTGAGCCGAAGCAGCCGCCACACCATGTGCTCCTGGTCGCGGGGCGTGCCCAGCGCACCGCGCCAGCGCGCCGCCGAGGCGTCGCTGACGGCGACCGAGAACGTGGTCGCCGCCTCGGTGAGCGCGTCCGGCCACCGGCGCTTGCAGGCGGCGGCGATGCGGGTGCGGTGCGTGCGGTCGAGGTCGCGCTGGCGAGCGGGCAGGCCGCAACCGACGTGTTGGCGCACCGCGTCGTAGAAGGCGGCGTACGCGTCCGGCGCCACCTCCTCGTACCAGTCGGTGCGCTCCGACGCGTCGCGCACGGCCAGAGAGCGGTCGAAGACGTGGCCGGGCGACGCGTTCATGAGGATCTTGGACATGTACTTGCACGAGACCAGGTACACGTGGTCGATCCGCAGGTCGGCGGGCAGCAGGTCGTAGCCGGGTGGCTGCTGCGGGCCTTTCCACTCGACGCGCGCGGGATGCCTGCCCCGGAGGCCGTCGCCGGCCTCGAGCAGGGCGCGACCGTTGAGCCAGGCGCGTTGGAGGGGTGCGGCGTGCGCTGGGTCGGCGATCGTCGCCGCCAGGCGCGCCCAGTGGTGCTCCTCGACGTTCACGAGCTCGGCAGGCCGCGCCGCGATGGCGAGCTCGGGTTCCGGGTGAGGCAGGGTGCCGAGCGCGGTGACGATCTCGGTGAGCTCGGTCAGCTCTGCGGGCACGACGCGAGCGCTACTTCCCCGATCCCTCGAGGCGCGCCCGCTCCTCCTTGGCCCGGAGCAGGGCGCGGTCGACGTACTCGGGGTCGGTGTCGTAGCCGACGAAGCGGCGCCCGCAGCGCAGGGCCGCCACCGCGGTGGTGCCCGACCCCATGAAGGGGTCGAGGACGACGTCGCCCTTGTAGGTGTAGAGCTGGATGAAGCGCTCGGGCAGCTCGACGGGGAACGGTGCCGGGTGGTTCACCCGGCGAGCGCTCTCGGGGCGCATCGTCCACACGTCGAGCGTGGCCTCCATGAACACCTGCTTGGAGATGGTGTCCTCGTGGGGGAGGCCGTCCTTCTTGCGCCGGGCCCGGGAGATGGCGCGGTCGAAGCGGCCTTTGGACCCCACGACCACCCGCTCGGAGAGGTCGCGCAGCACGGGGTTGGCAGCGGATGCGAACGAGCCCCAGGCGCAGTTCCCCGAGGCCCCCCGCGCCTTCTGCCACACGACCTCGCCCCGCAGCAGGAAGCCGATGTCGTCCTGGAGGATGCGGGTGACGTCGGCCGAGAGCGAGCGGTAGGGCTTACGGCCGAGGTTCGCCACGTTCACGGCGATGCGCCCGCCGGGCTCGAGCACCCGCCAGCACTCGGCGAACACGCCGGCGAGCATCTCGAGGTACTCGATGTAGCTGGCCGGCACGTGACCGGACCCGAGGACGGTTTCGTACTCCTTGCCGGCGAAGTAGGGCGGCGAGGTCACGACCAGCGCCACGCAGTTGTCGCCGACCTGGTGCATGGAACGGGCGTCGCCCACGAGGATCTTGTCGGGCACCGCGCAGCGGGCGACGACGTCGTCCGTCGACAGGCGCGGCGCGGGAAAGCGGGCGTAGAACTCGCTGGCGTCGTGGCTCTCGCGTGCGCCGACGCCGAAGACCGAGGTGCTCGTCGCCTTTCTCTTCGCCACGCCGACGCCCTCCTCCCACCCTGCATTGAACCCGCTCGGGCCCCCCGGTCCGGGGATCCCGGAGGCGGCGGCCGGCAGGATCGTAACGAAGGGGTGTTGGCGCTGGTCGGGCCGGCGCTGGTCAGGCCAGGGTGCGCAGGACCATGGCGTCGCCCTGGCCGCCGCCGCCGCACAGGCTGACCGCGGCCAGGCCCCCGCCGCGGCGCTTGAGCTCGTGGAGCGCGGTCAGCGCCAGGCGCGTGCCCGACATCCCGACGGGGTGCCCGAGGGCGACGGCCCCGCCGTTGACGTTGGTGACGTCCTCGGTGATGCCGAGCTCGGCCATCGACGCGAGGCCCACGACGGCGAAGGCCTCGTTGATCTCGAAGAGGTCCACGTCGCCGACCGACTTCCCGGCCTTGTCCAGGGCCTGGCGCGTGGCGTTGGCGGGCTGGAGGAGCAAGGAGGCGTCGGGCCCGGCCACCTGGCCGTAGCTGACGACCTCGCCCAGCGGGGTCCCCCCCAGCGCCTCGGCCCTGGCCCGGGACGCCACCACCACGGCGGCGCCCCCGTCGGAGATCTGGCTGGCGTTGCCCGCGGTGATGGTGCCCTCCTTGTCGAAGGCGGGCTTCAGCCCCGCCAGCGACTCCGCGGTCGTGCCCGGGCGCACGCCCTCGTCGGCGTCGACCACGATCGGGTCCCCCTTGCGCTGGGGGACCGACACGGGGGTCAGCTCGTCGGCGAGGCGCCCGTCCTTGATGGCGGCGGCGGCGCGCTCGTGGCTCAGTGCCGCGAAGGCGTCCTGGGCCTCGCGCGACACGCCCGCGGCGCGGTTGTACTGCTCGGTGCCGAGGCCCATGGCGCAGTGGTCGAACTGGCAGTAGAGGCCGTCGTACATCATCGAGTCGACGAGGTCCCCGTCCCCCAGGCGGTACCCGGCGCGCGCCCCGGGGAGCAGGTAGGGGGCCTGGGTCATGGACTCCATGCCTCCGGCCACGACGATGTCGGCCTCGCCCGCCTGGATGAGGAGGTCGGCGAGGTAGATGGCGTTGAGGCCCGACAGGCAGACCTTGTTGACGGTGGTCGCGGGGACCGCCATCGGGATGCCGGCCTTGGTGGCGGCCTGCCGGGCCGTGATCTGGCCCTGGCCCGCCTGGAGGACCTGGCCCATGAAGACGTAGTCGACGGCCTCGGGGGAGACCCCCGCCCGCTCCAGGGCGGCGGCGATGGCCATGCCGCCGAGGTCCATGGCGCTGAACCCGGCCAGGGCGCCCGAGAGCTTCCCGATCGGGGTACGGGCGCCGGCGAGGATGACGGAACCGGACATGGGGGCTACCTCCGGATGTGCCCACGACGACCGCAGCCGGCCGCCTCGTGGATGCTCATTCTACGGGCCGGGGCCACCGGGCTGGCCAGTCGGCGGCCTCGGCCGGCGTTCCCGCCCTTCGTGCTGGGCGTCCTCCCGTCGCCTTGGGGGCGGATTTGCCCGACGGGTAGGGTGCACGCTCATGCAAGCGTTCCTCGACGCCATCCTGGCCGGGGCGAGCGGCGACGAGCTGGCCGCCCTGGCGCTGCCCGAGTCCTACCGTGCCGCCCACGTGCGGCGGGACGAGGCCGAGATGTTCGCGGGGGTGGCCTCCTCGGACAAGGACCCGCGCAAGTCGCTCCACGTCGGCGAGGTGGCCGTCCCCGAGCTCGCCCCCGACGAGGCCTACGTGGCCGTGATGGCCTCGGCCATCAACTTCAACACCGTCTGGACGTCGATCTTCGAGCCCCTGCCCACCTTCGGCTTCCTCGACCGGCTGGGCAAGGAGGGGTACTGGGGCACGCGGCACGCGCTCGACCACCACGTGGTGGGCTCCGACGCCTCGGGTGTCGTGGTCCGGGTCGGCTCCGCTGTGCGCAACTGGCGCCCGGGCGACCGAGTGGTCATCCACTGCAACTACGTCGACGACCAGGACCCGAGCGCCCACGACGACTCGATGCTGGCCGCCAACCAACGGATCTGGGGGTTCGAGTCCAACTTCGGCGGGCTGGCCGACCTCACGGTCGTCAAGGCCAACCAGCTCATGCCCAAGCCCGCCCACCTCTCGTGGGAGGAGTCGGCCATCAACGCGCTGTGCAACTCGACCGCCTACCGGATGCTCGTGTCGCGCAACGGCGCGGCGATGAAGCAGGGGGATCGCGTGCTGGTGTGGGGCGCGTCTGGCGGGCTCGGGAGCTACGCCGTCCAGCACGTCCTCAACGGCGGGGGCACCCCCGTCGGCGTGGTGTCGTCGCCGGCGAAGGTGGCGCTGCTCCACGACCTGGGCGTCGACGCGGTGATCGACCGCCGTGTGGCGGACTACCGCTTCTGGTCGGACGAGCACACGCAGGACGAGTCGGAGTGGCGCCGCTTCGGCAAGGACATCCGCACCCTGGTCGGCGACGACGTCGACATCGTGTTCGAGCACCCGGGGCGCCAGACGATGGGCGCGTCGGTGTTCGCCTGCAAGCGGGCAGGCACGATCGTCACGTGCGCGGCCACCTCGGGCTACATGATCGAGTACGACAACCGCCACCTGTGGATGAAGCTCAAGACCATCAAGGGCTCGCACTTCGCCAACTACCGCGAGGCCTGGGACGCCAACCAGCTGATCTGCCAGGGCAAGGTCCTCCCGCCGCTCTCCGCCGTGTACGCGCTCGAGGAGGTGGGCGAGGCTGCCTACCAGGTCCACCACAACCTCCACGAAGGCAAGATCGGCGTGCTGGCCCTCGCCCCCCGGGAGGGGCTCGGCATCGACGACCCCGAGCTGCGGGCCAAGGTCGGCGAGGACCGGATCACGCTCTTCAGGCGGCACGGCGTATGAGCAGCGGCCTGCTGACGGAGATCGACCACGTCGCCATCGCGGTGCGCGACCTCGACGCGGCCGTGGAGTACTACCGGACGACCTTCGGGGCCGAGGTCGCCCATCGGGAGGTCATCGACTCCGACGGCGTCGAGGAGGCCCTCATCAAGGTGGCCGACTCCTACATCCAGCTGCTCAGCCCCGTCCGTCCCGACTCGCCCGTGGCCAAGTTCCTCGAGAACAAGGGTGAGGGCCTGCACCACGTCGGCTACCGGGTGGCGGACTGCGGGGCAGCGCTCGAGGCCGTGCGCGACGCGGGCGGGCGCCTCATCGACGAGGCGCCTCGGCCGGGGTCACGGGGGACCACGGTGGCCTTCGTCCACCCCAAGGGCGCCCTGGGCACCCTGATCGAGCTGGTCCAGGAGTAATCCCGCCCAGGGCTAGCGGGGGTCGATGCGCACGACCGCGCCGGGATAGGAGGTGGCCGCCCACAGGGCACCGTCCCCGGCCGTGAGCGCCCGGATCGGTCCCGGCAGGGCGACCGCCGTGCCGAGCTCGGCACCGCTGGCCGGGTCCATGGCGGCGACGGTGTCGTGGACGGCGTCGGCCACCCACACGCGTCCCCCGAAGACGGCGATGGCCGCGGGCTGGATGAACCCGCCGTGGCCGTCGGGCAGTCGCCACGAGCCGGTGACCCGCAAGGTGGCGGGGTCGACCCGGGTGACGGAGGCCGACTGCGCGTCGGCGACCCACACCGAGCCCGCGCCGACGGCCACGCCGGCGGGCCCGAGTCCGACGGACACGGAGCGCCAGCGCAGCACCAGTCCGACGGGGGTCGGGTCCACCCTGGTCAACGACGACTGCTGACCGGTCACCCAGACGGCCCCGTACCCGACCGCCAGGCTCGACACGCCGTCGGGGAGGGCGCTGGAGGCCCGGACCGCGCCCGTGCGGCTGTCGAGGACGCTGACCGTGCCGCCGAGCACGCTGCCGACCCAGATCCCCCCGGGGCCGTCGACCAGGCCGACGGGCTGGTTCGCCACGGTGTCGGGGGCGCCGACGGTCCTCCCGTCGCGCGGGTCGAGGGTGATGACGAGGTTGTCCACGGAGTCGGCCACCCAGATCCGGTCGCCGCCGGCCGTCACGGCGACCGGCCGCTGGCCGACGCCGGTCACGGTGCCGGTGATCCGGCCGCTTGAGGGGTCGAACCGGCGCACCGTGGCGGTGTCGGCGTCGGTGAGCCAGCCCGCGGTGCCGTCGAAGGCCAGGGACCAGGCATCGGTGCGCACGACGACGTGGACCGTGCCCACGGGCGTGTGCGGGATGGCCGCGCGGGACAGCACCGGGGCGGACGCCGAGGCGGTGCCGGTGCTCGCGGTGGACCCCGTCGGCGGCACGCCGGGGGCGGAGAAGAACCCCGTGACGAGGGCGATCCCCGCCAGCATGGCGACGCACGCAGCGAGGCCGAGCACGAGCACGCCCGTGGGGACGGGGGCAGGACGGCCCTGCTGGGCCGGCTTCGACTCGCCGGTCTCCTCCGGGGGCACCTGGCTACGCGGCCTCCGCCGGGCGCAGGGAGACGTCCCCCCCCTCGTCGGGCGCGGGCTCGGGCGTGGCACGCTCGGGGAAGAGCCGCCGGAGCCGGCGGGCGATGCCCACGGTCACGCCGTCGGGGTTGGAGCCGAGGGTGATGCCCGCCAGGCCGGAGCCCAGCAGCGTGATCGCCGCCAGCGCGGGGTACCGGTTGGCGATGATGGGCAGGAGACCGAGGGTGATCCCGCCGAGCAGCGCCCCGCTCGCCGTGGCCACGCCGCCCACCACCACCAGAAGGAGGATCGGCAGGCTCTGGAGCATCAGGAAGTCGGTCGAGCCGGCCACCGTGCGCATGGCGCCGAAGAGGGCGCCGGCCAGACCGGCCAGCCCCGCGGACAGGGCGAAGACGAAGAGCTTCGTGGTGGTGAGGCTCAGCCCGAGCGTGGCGCACGCGGCCTCGGAGTCCTTCATGGCGGACAGGACGCGGCCGATGGGCCCGCGGCGCATGGCGTAAAGGGCGACGGCCAGCAGCGCGAAGACCACCGACAGGAAGATCACGTACGCCCGGGTCCCCGTGACATGGAACCCGAACAGGTTCGGGCGCGGGATGGACACCGAGCCATTGAAGGTGAACACCGCGCCGTCGGGGAAGAACATGTTGTCCATGGCCACGGCGAAGGCCATGGTGGCGAGCGCCAGGTACAGGCCCCGCAGGCGAAGCGCGGGCAGCGCGATCAGCGCGCCGACGACGCCGGCGAGGGCGAGGGCGGCGAAGAAGCCGATGATCGAGCCACCGTGCCCGAACTTGGACATGGCGAACGCGCCCAGCCCGGCGAAGGTCATCTGGCACAGCGACACCTGCCCGCCCCACCCGGTCAGCGGCACGAGCGAGAGCATGATGAGCGCGGTCGCCAGGCCGATGCCGAAGTAGACGAGGTTGCCCGGCGAGAGGATCCCGCTGACGACGACGGTCGCGGCCACGAGCAGCAGGCCGCCCATGACCGAGCGCCCGAAGCTCGGCACGCTCACCGACTGGCGTCGCATCGTGAACCGTCCGCCCTCGATCTTGTCCTGGGGCAGCCACAGCAGGACCACGAAGAGCAGCACGGCGGGGATCGAGAGCCGCAGGCCCTGCATCGGCGTGGACCCCCAGAACCCGCTCGTCGGCATGTAGCCCACGGCGTAGGCCTGGGCCAGGCCGATACCCAACGCGCCCACGAAGGTGAGCGGCAGGCTTCGCAGCCGGCCCACCATCGCCGCCGCGTAGGCGTTGACCACCAGCAGCGTGAGCGGCAGCACCGACAGCTGCAGGGTGGGGGCGATGAGGATGCCGGCCAGCGACGCCATGGAGGCGCCCAGGGCCCAGCTGAGCGTGCTCACCCATGCCGGGCGGGCGCCGTTGAGCGCGGCCAGCTCGCGGTTGTCCACCACCGCCCGCATGGCGATGCCGACGCGGGTGCGGTACAGCAGCAGGCGCAGGCCCAGTGCGATCCCCAGGGCCACCATCACGGTGATGAACTCGTGCCAGGAGACGAAGAAGGAGCCGACGGTGAACCCCGCCCGGCCGAAGAAGGGCTCCACCACGCGAGCGGTCCCCTTCCAGATGGTGTTCACCAGGCCCATGAGGAAGACCATGAAGCCGATGGTGACCACCAGCGTGGTCGCGAGCGAGTTGCCCCCGACCCGCCGGATCAGGATCAGCTCGACGGCCGCCCCGAACGCGGGCGCCACCAGCAGCACGATCGCCACCAGGGCGATCGCCGGCGGTACGTGCCACTGCACGACCAGCTGCCAGTAGAAGAAGGCCATGAACATGCCGATGGCGCCATGGGAGATGTTGAAGATCCCCGACGTCGCATAGGTGACGACGAGGCCGCTGGCGGCGACGGCGTAGGCGGCACCGGTGACGATGCCGATGATCGAGAAGGCGAGGAACTCATGCATTGCTGCGTCCGTGCGTCGTGGTCGTCGTCAGTGGGCCGTGGTCAGTAGTGGACGAGGCTGCCCGAGGTGCAGTCGTAGGTGTCCGGCTGCGTCGGGTAGATGCGCTGGAACCCGGTGGCCGTGATCTTCATGTAGGCGAAGCACGGGGTCGGGATCTTGTTGGCGAAGTCGGTGATGGGCGGCGTCATCCCGCCGCCGGTCCACTGGTGGATCTGCATGAGCTGCTGGTCCAGCGCCGCGCGCGTGAGGTGCGGCCCGACGGCCTTCGCCGCCTGGAGGAAGGCCATGCCCGCCGACCACGCCAGCTCGGCGAAGATGTCGTGCTTGAAGTTGGGCGCGATGCGGTTGACCCAGCTCATCATCAGCTGCAGGCCGGGGTTGCTGGCCGCGTCCTCGTAGGGCGCGGTGGCCATGAGCAGCAGGTTGCCCACCGCGGAGCCGTTGGTCTGACTGATGAAGTCGGGGGTGTACTCCTCGGCGAACCAGTCGACCACCTGCGGCTTCCAGCTGCCCGTGCAGGTCGGGTTGGCCAGCGCCTCGCTCAGGCGTTCGGCGGAGTTCACGTCCGAGTACTCGGTCACGTACTGCACCTTGGCCGAGGCCATGTTGTTGACGTAGGTGCAGTAGCCCGTGTCGGTGGGCGTGGCCGCCTGCTGGTAGGTGTACTTCCAGCCCACGCTCTGGTAGGCGTTGATCTCCGACTGCGCCTGCTCCTGGGTGGCCGGGACCTGCAGGTAGATCATCGCCGCGTTGGTGACCGCGCTCGGGTACTGCGACTTGAGCCACACTGCGGGGCCCGTCGCCCAGTAGTGGGCGTTGCCGGGGCTCGCTCCCCAGATGGTGGGCACATTGCCCGCCGCGTGGGTGGAGATCTCCGCGGCCACGTCGGGCATGCCGACACAGCTGCCCGACGACAGGGCGTTGGCCGAGCCGTCGTCGAAGCCCGACGCGTTGCCGACCATGGCGAAGTCGCTCGCACAGGCCTGGGTGGCGTCGGCGTAGTTCTGGCCCGAGTCGTTCCCGTCGTCGAAGGTCTGGACGTGGATCATCCGCCCGCAGATCCCGCCCTGGCTGTTCACGTAGGCGGCCCAGGCCTGGGTCGCCTGCTGCGCGCTCTGGGTCAGGCCCGGGGCCACGCCGGAGATGCTGGTGATGTTGCCGACGGTGATGGAGTTGGCAGTGACGCCCTGATCGGTGGCACCGCCGTTGTTCGACGCGTTGCACGACGCGCTGGTGCCGCCGCCGGCCGCGGTGGCCCCGGCCAGGGACCCGCTGCCGCCCGAGGTCCCGCTCGTGCCCCCGGTCCCGCTCGTGCCCGCGGTCCCGCTCGTGCCCGAGGTCCCGCTCGTGCCGTTGCTGTTGAGCCCGGTGTCGGTGCCGTTGGCCGTCCCGCCGTGCCCCGCCCCCTCGGCCAGGGACAGCGCCCCGCCGGTGAGTCGCGACCCGCAGGCCGTGGTCAGCAGGGCCAGCACCGTGAGGGTGACGAGGGCACGGCGCCTGGTACGACGCGACCCGCGCCTCATTGGGCGCCACCCCCCGGGTGGGCGCCCGTGGTCGAGTCGACGTCGACGCCGTTGGTCACGGGCGCCGGGAAGGCGGCGGAGGCAGCGGCGTCGGTGGCGATGGCCGAGAGCACGCGGTCGACCCGGTCCAGCGTGCGCTCCACCCGGGATGCCGCACGCCGCTGCTCCTCCAGGAGCCGCACGATCCAGGCGGCGAAGAAGAGGAAGCCCCCGCCGGCTACCAGGGCGACCCCGAAGAGCCCGCCCGAGATGAGGTAGGGGACCTCCTGGAACAGGTAGGCGCTGTGGGCGGCGCCGTACCAGCCGAAGATGATGGCCAGGAACCCGAGGCCGATGCAGGAGGCGCCGACGATCAGCAGCAGCTGGCGGATGTCGAAGCGCAGCCGTCCCCGGACCCCGTGGACCGAGTCGGCCAGCGTGCCCAGCCGTTGCGAGATCGGCCGGCGGGTCCCCGACCCGGGGCGCGCTGTTCCCGTCGTGACGGTCACGCCTGCCATCTGTGTCCTCCCTGCATCGGTTCTCCCTGCGGTTGTCGCGTCATAGGTCGGGCTGCTCCTCGCCCGCGCACGCCGGCGCAGCGGCCATCGATCCCACCGCGGCGTCCGCCCGCAGCAGGAGGAAGGCCAATCCCGCGGCGAGCAGGAGGCCCAGGGCGATGAGCCCGGCACCGAGGCCCTTGAAGAGCCCCACCGGCGCGGTGGCCAGCGCCGGGCCCGCCGGGCTCGATCCGCCGCCGGTGCCCGGCGTGCCGGATGTCCCCGCGGTGCCCGGGGTGAAGCTCGAGCCGCCGCCGCCGCCTGTGTCGCCGAAGGAGCCGGCGGTGGTTCCCGAGCCGAGGTCGCCGGAGCCCGAGGTGTCGGTCGACTGCCCGGCGGCGTCGAACGACGGGGACGCCGATGCCTTCACGTCGACCCAGCCCAGGTTGATCGTCATGACCTGCTCGTTGGGGAACGGGATGGGCAGCTTCACCAGAGCGGCCTTGAGCGCCGAGGGGAGCATGCCCACGAGCTGGTTGAACTGCTGGTCGTACTTGGTCAGGTCGATGGTGATCTCGAGACCGGGCAGGACCCGTTCCCCGGCCGCCGCGCTGACCGTGTCGGTCGGCTGCTCCAGGGCGATGGTGATTCCGGCGGTGTCCAGCACCTTGTCCACCGACGGCAACAGCGATCCCAGCAACCCGGCGTTCTGGTTCGCCGCGTGTAGCCCGTCCTTGTCGATGGTGACCGCCTGGCCCGCGATCGTCATCTGCGACACCGTGCTGGACCCGGTGACGTTGGCCGTGTTGCCGTCGCTCGTGCAGGTGGCGGTGGTCGTGAGCGTGCCGACGTCGATGATCCCCGCGACCTGGATGCCCTGCAGCGAGGCGGTGGCCTGCGACACGGCCTGGACGCCCGAGGCGCTGGTGCTCTGGACCTGGCCGAGCACGGTGGAGCCGATCGACTGCACCTGGACGACGCCGGAGGGCAGCGCGGCCGGGGCGTCGGGCCCGGTGCTGGTCCCGAAATCGGCGGTGGCGGTGCCGGCGTCGGCGGTCGAGCTCGCCTCCATGGTCACGCCCGCGCTGTCCTGGTTGGCCGTCGTCGGGGCGCTGGGCGACTGGGGGAAGGCCGTGGTTGCCTGCAACGGCCACGGGCCGAGGTTGAGGTTGGGTGTGTGCGACCCCAGGTAGGGCTGCAGGAGGAGCGGGAGCTGGCTCCCGAACCCGGCGGCGACCTGGCCGGGCCACAGCGTGCTGGCGGTGGAGCTGCCGGAGGGCCCGTAGTTGTAGTTGGTCGTGGCGTAGCCGATGTTGCCCTCGAGCGTCGGGGTGGCGGGGACGGGGAAGTTGGGCTGCTCGTAGGTGAAGCGGATACCCGCCCCGCTGGCGCTGACCTGGAAGCCGCCGAGCTGGCCGGCGGCGTTGGCGTCGGCGGCCGCCGGGCCGGCGCTCATGAGGGCGAGGCCGCCGCCGCCCATGGCGGCCGCGACGACGGCGAGCGGGATCATGACGGGGCGCCGGGCGGCGAGCCGAGGCGCGTGGGCGAGGGACGTGCGCGCGTGCGGACGCGGGTTCATGCGTGCACCCTTTCCGGTGTGGCTCCGAGGCCGCCTCCGAGGTATGTGGCGGCGAGGTCGTCGGGCAGCTCGTCGGGGGCGCACGTCGTGACGATCCGTCCCTGGGTCATGACCCCGACCCGGTCGGCGACGCCGAGCGCGGCCTGCGCGAACTGTTCCGTGAGGAGGATGGCGACGCCTTCGGCCGCGATCTGGCTCACGACGTCGTAGAGCTCGGCGACGATGAGCGGCGCGAGCCCCATGGAGATCTCGTCGAGGAGGAGGGCGGCGGGCTCCGCGCTCAGGGCTCGGGCCATGGCCAGCATCTGCTGCTCACCGCCCGACATGGTCCCGGCGATCTGCTTGCGGCGCTCGGCGAGACGCGGGAAGCGGGCGAAGGCGATGTCCTCGACCTCGCGCCGCGACGTCCCCGCGTACGTCATCATCCGGAGGTTCTCCGACACGGTGAGGTTGGGGAAGATGGCACGGCCCTCGGGGATGGTGCAGATGCCCGCCCGCGCGAGCCGGTCCGACGAGAACTCGTTGGCGTGCCGGCCGAGCACGTGGAAGCACCCCCGGCTCGGGGCGAGCCGGCCGCTGGCCACCTTGAGGACGGTGGACTTGCCCGCGCCGTTGGGCCCGAGGAGCGCGAGCACGCTCCCCGCGGGGACGGCGAGGTCCACGCCGTGGAGGACTTCGATGCGCCCGTACGCGGCGTGGACGGCGCGCAACTCGATCACCGGCATCGACGGCAGGGAGGTCTCAGGCGAGGGCACGCGCCACCTCCGCGGGGCCGGGGACCCGGTCGACGTCGTCCTCGGTGCCGAGATACGCGGCGCGCACCTCGGGGTTGGTCTGGATCTCGGCGGGCGCGCCGACGGCCAGGACTCGGCCGAAGTCGAGAACGTGGATGAGGCTGCAGACGCCCATCACCATCTCGACGTCGTGCTCGACCAGGAGCACGGCCATGCCCTGGCCGGACAGCTCGAGGAGCAGGTCGCCGAGGTCGTCCGTCTCGTGCTCGTCGAGGCCCGACGACGGCTCGTCGAGGAGCAGGACCTCGGGACGCGTGGCCAGCGCCCGGCCGACCTCGACCAGACGGGCCATCCCGGTCGGCAGCCTGTCGCAGCGCTCACGGGCCACGGCGCGCAGTCCCACCTGCTGGATGATCGATTCCGCCACCCGACGCGGGTTGCTCCCGTCGCGGGCCCACCGGCGGCGGATCTCGGCGGCGACGAGGATGTTCTCACGCACCGTGAGCGACCCGAAGACCTCCAGGCGCTGGAAGGTGCGGGCGATACCCAGGCGAGCGCGCCGGTGCGGGGCCATCGTGCCGATGTCGGCGCCGTCGAGGACGACGCGCCCGGTGTGCGCCTTCTGCAGCCCGGTGACGACGTTGAAGAGCGTGGTCTTGCCGGCGCCGTTGGGGCCGATGAGGCCGGTCACCTGGCCGGCCTGGACGGAGAGGTCGACACCGCGCAGGGCAACTACTCCGCCGAAGCGAACCTCCACTCCGGCAACTTCGAGTCGTGCCACGCGCGTCCTCCCCGCTTCCGCTCAGCACGGGCTCCGCCCGCCCGGCGCCGCCGACCAGCGAGCTCCTGCGTGTGGGTCGCTCGCTGCTGCCCCCTGCTCCGGCTGTTCCAGAAGAACGGTCTGACGTGCTCGGACTTGCGGAACACGTTCCAGAAAACGAGAACGTGTTCTACTCGCCGTAGCGGGCCGGCCACCGGGCGTGCCGTCCGGCCCGGGGTCCTCGGGGCGGTCGTCGTCCGTCGGGGCCCTGCTCGGGGGCCACCGCATGTGTTGTCTTCGGTCCAATTGCCCTCCGCGTTTGCAGCCAGCTAGCGCGAGGCGCAATTGGCGGCCGGGGAACGCGTCGAGGTCGGGCGCTCGGGCCATCGGGGGAGGTCGCGGGCCTCTTGTACTCTCGGGCCCATGGACCACCCAATGTCGCAGCGGCTGAGCGATCTGAAGTCGCGCAAGGAGGAGGCGCTCCACGCGGGGTCCGCGAAGGCGGTCGAGCGCCAGCACGCCAAGGGCAAGATGACCGCCCGGGAGCGGATCGAGTACCTGCTCGACGACGGGTCGTTCCAGGAGCTGGACATGCTGGCCCGCCACCGGGCCCACGGGATGGGCCTCGAGGAGACGAGGCCCTACACCGACGGCGTGATCACCGGGTTCGGTACCATCGACGGCCGCCGGGTCTGCGTCTTCAGCCAGGACTTCACCGTGTTCGGCGGTTCGCTCGGCGAGGTGTTCGCCGAGAAGATCCACAAGATCATGGACCTCGCCGAATCGATCGGCGTCCCCATGATCGGGCTCAACGACGGGGCGGGCGCCCGCATCCAGGAAGGCGTGGTCTCGCTCCACTCCTACGGCGGCATCTTCCACCGGAACGTCCAGGCCTCAGGCGTGATCCCGCAGATCAGCGTGATCATGGGTCCGTGCGCCGGCGGCGCCGTGTACTCGCCGGCGATGACGGATTTCATCTTCATGGTCAACGGCACGAGCCACATGTTCATCACGGGCCCGGACGTGGTGAAGACCGTGACCGGTGAGGACGTGTCGCTGGAGGAGCTCGGGGGTGCCATGAGCCACGCCACCAAATCGGGCGTCGCCACCTTCGTCTCTCCCGACGAGCGCAGCTGCCTCGACGACGTCCGGTACCTCCTGTCGTTCCTGCCGTCGAACAACCTGGAGGAGCCGCCCGTCGTCACGAGCGACGACGCGGATCGGGGGACCCCCGAGCTCGTCGACCTCATCCCGCCGTCGCCCACCCAGCCCTACGACATGAAGAAGGTCATCACCTCGGTCGTCGACGACGGCGAGTACTTCGAGATCCACCCGCATTGGGCGATGAGCATCACCTGCGGGTTCGCCCGGATCGACGGGCGGGTCGTCGGGGTCGTGGGCAACCAGCCAGCCGTGCTCGCCGGCGTGCTGGACATCGACTCCTCGGAGAAGGCGGCCCGCTTCGTCCGCACCTGCGACGCCTTCAACATCCCCCTGGTCACCTTTGTGGACGTCCCCGGGTTCATGCCCGGCACGGACCAGGAGTACGGCGGCATCATCCGCCACGGCGCCAAGCTCCTCTACGCCTATTGCGAGTCGACCGTGCCGAGGATCCAGGTGATCACCCGCAAGGCGTACGGCGGCGCCTACGTCGTCATGAACTCGAAGTCCATCGGCGCGGACCTGGCCTTCGCATGGCCATCGGCGGAGCTGGCGGTGATGGGGCCCCAGGGCGCGGTCGAGATCGTCTACCGGCGCGAGCTCGCCGAGGCGGCCGACCCGTTGGCGCGCCGGGCCGAGCTGGTGGAGGAGTACACCGAGCGTTACGCGAACCCGTACGCCGCGGCGGAGCGCGGCTACGTGGACGACGTGATCGACCCCACCGACACCCGGCGGGTGCTGGTGCGCAGCCTGCGCCTGCTCGCCTCCAAGCGCGAGGAGCTGCCGCGGCGCAAGCACGGGAACGTCCCGCTGTGACCGGCTCGGGTGGGCCGGGCGCGCCCGTCGTGGCGTCGGTTCGCCCCGTGCCCGAGCCTGCGGTGCTGGCCGCCATCGTGGCCGCGGTCGAGGAGGCCTGGCCGCGCCCGGTCCCCGAGGAGACGTCGCGCCGGCAGGGGCCCGTGTGGCGCTTCAGCGGCCGCTGGTGGGCCAAGCCGACGACGGCCCGTCGCGACCGGCCCTGGGCCAGCCGCTAGCACCCCGGACGCGACGCCCGCATCGGCGCCGGCGCGTTCGCTCAGGCGCCGACGTGCTCGCGGTGGTGCTCGGCCAGCGCCAGGAGCTCGCCCATGATCCGGCCGATCTCGAAGTCCTTCGGCGTGTAGACGGCGGCGACGCCCCGCTCGCGCAGGACCGACGCGTCCTCCGGGGGGATGATCCCGCCGACCACCACGGGGGCGTCCACGCCCTCGGCACGCAGGCGCTCCACCACGTCCGGCACCAGCTCGAGATGGCTTCCGGACAGGATCGAGATGCCCACCACGTCGACGTCCTCGTCGCGCGCGGCGGCCGCGATCTGGGCGGGTGAGAGCCGGATCCCCTGATAGACGACCTCGAACCCGGCGTCCCGGGCGGCCACCGCGATCTGCTCGGCCCCGTTGGAGTGCCCGTCGAGGCCGGGCTTGGCCACGAGCAGCCGCGGCGGGCCCCCGCCGTGCTCGGCCAGCCGCCGGGCACGGGTCAGGACCTCGGTCAGGCGCGGGCCGGCGCCCCCCGGGGTGCCGGCCACGCCCGTGGGCGCGCGGAACTCCCCGAACACCTGGCGCAGTGCGCCGGCCCATTCGCCCGTCGTGCCGCCGGCGTGGGCCAGGGCGATGGTCGGCGGCATGACGTTCTCGTCCTCGGAGGCCGCGGCCCGGCGCAGCTCGTCGAGCGCCCGGCGCACGGCCGCCTCGTCGCGCCCGGCGCGCCAGGCGGCCAGGTCCTCCTTCAGATGAGCCTCCACCGCCGGCTCCACCTTGAGGATCGACGAGCCGGCCCCGTCGCCCGCCAGGGGCGACGGCTCCGTCTCGGTGAAGCAGTTGACGCCGACCACCTGGAGCTCGCCGGACTCGATGCGCCGCACGCGCTCGGCCTGGCTCCGCACAAGGCGGCGCTTGAGCTCCTCGACCGCCTCGAAGGCCCCTCCGAGGGCGAGCACCTCGTCGAGCTCGGCCCCTGCCGCGTCGACCAGCTCGGCCGTCTTCTTCTCGATCACCGTGGACCCGTCGAAGATGTCGCCGTACTCGAGCAGGTCGGTCTCGAAGGCGAGCACCTGCTGGATGCGCAGCGACCACTGCTGGTCCCAGGGCCGGGGCAGTCCCAGCGCCTCGTTCCACGCCGGGAGCTGGATGGCCCGGGCGCGGGCGTCGCGCGACAGCGTGACCCCGAGCGTCTCGAGCACGATGCGCTGGACGTTGTTCTCCGGCTGCGCCTCGGTGAGCCCCAGCGAGTTGACCTGGACGCCGTAGCGGAAGCGGCGCAGCTTCGGGTCGTCCACGCCGTAGCGCTCCAGGCAGATGCGGTCCCACATCCGGGTGAAGGCCCGCATCTTGCAGGTCTCCTCCACGAAGCGGATCCCGGCGTTGACGAAGAACGAGATGCGCCCCACGACCGCGGGGATCTCGGCGGGGTCGACCTTGCCCGAATCGCGCACGGCGTCGATGACCCCGACGGCCGTGGCCAACGCGTAGGCCAGTTCCTGGACCGGTGTGGCCCCGGCCTCCTGAAGGTGGTAGCTGCAGACGTTGATCGGGTTCCACCTCGGGACGCGGCGCACCGTGTAGGCGATCATGTCCACGATCAGGCGGCGGCTCGGCCCGGGCGGGAAGATGTAGGTGCCGCGCGACAGGTACTCCTTCACGATGTCGTTCTGGGTCGTGCCCTGGAGCACGGACGGGTCCACGCCCGTGTTCTCGGCGTGCGCGATGTAGAGCCCGAGCAGCCAGGCGGCGGTGGCGTTGATGGTCATGGAGGTGTTCATCTCCCCAACGGGGATGCCCTCCATGAGCTCGGCCATGTGCCCGAGGTGGACCACGGGGACGCCGACCTTGCCGACCTCGCCTGCGGCCTCCGGGGCGTCGGGGTCGTAGCCGGTCTGCGTGGGCAGGTCGAAGGCGATCGAAAGGCCGGTCTGGCCCTTGGCGAGGTTCGAGCGGTACAGGGCGTTGGAGGCGCGGGGCGAGGTGTGGCCCGAGTACGTGCGCATCACCCAGGGCTTGTCGCGCCCGGATCCGGGTGCCACGCCGCTCACCTCCTCGTCCGGCCGCCGGCGCGGCCGCGGATCACTTGCGGTAGTCGTAGAAGCCCTTGCCCGACTTGCGGCCGAGCTGCTCCGCCGCCACCATCCGGCGCAGCAGCGGGATCGCCGCGTAGTTCGGGTCGCGGAACTCCGTGTAGAGCGCGTCCAGGATGGCCAGGCTGGTGTCGAGGCCGACCAGGTCGAGCAGGGCGAAGGGCCCCATGGGGAAGCCGCAGCCGGCCTTCATCGCCGCGTCGATGTCCTCCACGGTGGCCACGCCCTGCTCGAGCAGCCGCACGGCGTTGTTCAAGTAAGGGAAAAGGAGCGCGTTGACGATGAAGCCCGCCTGGTCCTTGACCTCCACCGGGATCTTGCCGCAGGCCTCGGCGAAGGCGCGGGCCCCGGCGATGGTCTCGTCGGCGGCCGTCAGCGGCCGCACCACCTCGACGAGGGCCATGACCGGCGCAGGGTTGAAGAAGTGGATTCCGCAGACCTTGTCGGGCCGCCCGGTCTCCATGGCCATGTCGATCACCGGCAGTGTGGACGTGTTGGTGGCCAGGATGGCGTGGTCGGGGCAGATCCGGTCCAGCTCGGAGAACAGGTGCTTCTTCGTCGCCAGGTCCTCGACGACCGACTCGATGACCAGGTCGCAGCCGGCCAGCTCGCCCAGGTCGGAGACGGCGGTGACCCGGCTCAGGGCGCCCTCGCGGTCCGCCTCGGCCAGCTTGCCCTTCTCCACCTGCTTGGCCAGGGACTTCTCCATCCCCGCCACCATGGCGTCGGCCGTGGTCTGGGCCCGGGAGCGCAGGACCACTTCGAAGCCGGCCAGGGCGGCCGTCTCGGCGATGCCCGAGCCCATGATGCCCGAGCCGACGATTCCTACACGCTTGATGGACATGGCCGCATGCTACCGGTCGGTCACAAGCGGCCCCAAGCCCGGGTCGGGGCGGGGGACCCGGCTCAGCTCCCGAGCAGCCGGCGCACCAGCACGCCGCCGCCGTCGAGCACCAAGCGGGGGGCGGCCCGATAGATCCGCCACATGAGGCGGGCGTGGGCGGGCGCGACGATGATCGGCCGGTTGCGGGCGACCCCGGCCAGCACGTCCTCGGCCAGCGCGTCGGGAGGGTAGGCGCGGCGCAGGACCGTGTGCCTGACCCGCTCGAACCCGATGCGCGCGCTGGGGACGTCGGGCAGGTCCTCGGGAACGAGGCGCTCCCAGATGGGCGTGTCGATGATCCCCGGGCACACCACGCTGACGCGCACCCCGTGGTTCGCCGCCTCGCCCCGCAGGCTCGTGCTCAGGCCCACGACCGCGTGCTTGGTGGCCGCGTAGGGGGTGAGCAGCGGGCTCGGGAAGAGGCCGGCGATCGACGCCGTGTTCACGATGTGCCCGTGGCCCTGGCGGATCATGAGCGGGTAGGCCGCCACCACGCCGTGGACCACACCCCGCAGGTTGATGTCGATGACACGGTCCCAGTGGCCGAGGGTGAGCTCGGCGACCTCACCGCCGATACCGATCCCCGCGTTGTTGAAGAGCAGGTCGAGGTGCCCGTGCTCCTCGGCCACCCGCCCGACCAGTGTGGCGAAGGCCTCGGCGTCGCGCACGTCGAGGCCGGCGGCCGCCACCCGGCCGGGCGGGCCGGCCCCGATCTCCTCGGCCGCGGCCTTGGCCGCCACCTCGTCCACGTCGGCCAGCACCACGCTCGCCCCACGACGAGCGAGGGCCGTGCCGATCGCCCTGCCGATCCCCGAGGCGCCCCCGGTGACGACGGCGACCTTGCCGGTGAAATGCGTGTCGGTGGTCATGACCGGCAGCCTACGTCCGGCGCTGCGGGCCCACACCGGCCCTACAGTGGCGCCCATGAGCACGCACCCCGGTCCCCTGGCGCTCGTCGGCGGCGGCGAGTGGCACGACGGCTGCGACTTCGACGCCGAGCTGCTGGCGGCGTCCGGCGGCGACGAGGTGCTGGTGCTCCCCACGGCGGCCGCCTATGAGCACCCCGAGAAGGCGGTCGCCACCGCGGAGGCGTGGTTCGCCTCCCTCGGCGGGCAGGTGCGCCCGCTGATGGTGCTGCGGCGCCACGAGGCCGAGGACGAGGCCAACGCCGCCGTCGTGCGCGCCGCGCGCTTCGTGTACATCGGCGGCGGGTCGCCCATGCACCTGCGCTCGGTGCTCAAGTCGTCCCGCCTGTGGGAGGCCTTGTTGGCCACGTGGCGCGACGGTGCCGTGGTGGCGGGGTCCTCGGCCGGCGCCATGGTGCTGACCGACCCCATGGTCGACCCCCGCGGCGGTGCGCTCACGGTGGGCCTGGGCATGCTCGAGCAGCTCGCGGTCATCCCGCACTTCGGCCACGAGAACGCCGAGAAGGTGCATCGCTCCATCGCCCTGGCCGCCCCCGGCCTCCCCGTGGTCGGCGTGCCGGAGCGCACGGCGCTCATCCGCGAGCCCGACGGCTCGTGGCGTCAGGCCGGGGTGGGCGACGTGCAGGTGTACGTCAGCGGGAAGCCGGCCGGGTTCGACGCCCTGCCTCGCTGAGCAGCGTTGCGCCGCGCTACTCGGACTCCTCGATCGACACCGACTCGATGGTCACCGCCTCGGCCGGCCTCCCCGACCGGCTCCCCGCCGCGTCGAGGGCGGCGACGACCTCCAAGCCGGCGACGACCTTGCCGAAGAGCGAGTAGCTCGGGGGCAAGCGCACGCCGTCGGGCCCGCTGATGATGAAGAACTGGCTGCCGTTGGTGTTCGGCCCGGCGTTGGCCATGGCCAGCGACCCGATCTCGTAGCGGCCGGGCGCGGGGAGCTCGTCGGCGAAGCGGTATCCGGGACCTCCCGAGCCCGTGCCGGTCGGGTCGCCGCCCTGGACGACGAAGCCCGGGATGATCCGGTGGAAGGCGATCCCGTCGAAGTAGTGGTAGCGGGCGAGGAACACGAAGCTGTTCACCGTGCGCGGCGCGCCCAGGGGGTCCAAGGCGATGCTGAGCGTCCCCTTGGAGGTCACCATGGTGGCGCTGTAGCGCTTCGCCGGGTCGATGACCATCGGCGGTTCGGCCTCGAATTGCCGACGCTGCGGGCTCGATCCGTCTGCTGCGGGGGGCTCGACGCTCATGGGTCTCCTTCTGCGGCGGCTCGGCTCCGGCCGCCGATCGTTCAGCTCTGGGTGACCGTGACCGAGAGCATCCGGTGGGTGACAGCGGGGGGCACGCCGTTGGCCGCCTGGCTGGGGTTCCCGTCTGCGTTGATCTTCTGGACGACGTCCATCCCGGTCGCGACATGGCCGAAAAGGGAGTAGCCCGTGTTGTTGTAGGGGCCGGCGAGGACGAAGAACTGGCTCCCGTTGGTGTTGGGACCCGAGTTGGCCATAGCCAGGTCACCGGCCTTGTACCCGCCCGCGGGCGAGTCGTTCTCGTTGGCGAACTGGTACCCGGGGCCGGAGTGCGCGCCGCCGTTGCTCTGGCTGGGGCTGCCGGTCTGGTTCATGAAGCCCGGGATCACGCGCATGAAGGCCATGCAGTCGAAGAAGTGCTGCTTGGCGAGGAACACGAAGTTGTTCACCGTGGTGGGCGCGTCTTTGGCGTCGAGGTCGACGGTGAACGTCCCGACGTCGGTCTTCACCGTCGCCGTGTACGTGGCCGACGAGTTGATCGTCATCGCAGGCGGGCTCGACCACGACGGCTTGGTGAGCGGCGTCGTGGGACTGCTCGGGCAGCCGGCCGCGACGGCCGCGGCGTTCGCTGCGGCCTGCGCCGACGAGGCGGCCGTGGTCGTGGTGCTGGCCGCCGTGGTCGTCGTGGTGCTGGCGCTGCTCTTCTTCTTGCCGGAGTTCACCAGCAGGACGACGCCGATCACGACGGCGGCGATGACGACCACGACGATCCCCCGCCGGATCCCGGCGCGCCGGCGTTCCTGGCGCGCCTGGGCCTCCAACTTGGCGTCGCGCGCGGCTCGCTGTCGGGCTCGCTTCTCGCTGGGCACGGCCCGACACCCTATCCGGGCGCGAAGCCACCGGGCGTTCGGGGCCGCGGCGCCGGGCCGCCTCCGGCCGCCTCCGGCCGCCTCCGGCCGCCGGGGCAGGCGGTAGCGTCTTGCTCCATGTCCCTGGTCGTCCAGAAGTACGGCGGCACGTCCGTGGGAGACGCGGAGCGGATCCGCGCCGTGGCCGACCACGTGGCGCGGACCCGTCGCCGCGGTGACGACGTCGTCGTGGTGGTCAGCGCCATGGGCAAGACCACCGACGACCTGTTGCGCCTGGCCAACGACGTGAGTGCCGTCCAGCCGCCGCGCGAGCTCGACATGCTGCTCACCGCGGGCGAGCGGATGTCGATGGCGCTCCTGGTCATGGCGCTGGCGGACCAGGGGATCGACGCCGTGTCCTTCACCGGGAGCCAGGCCGGCATCATCACCGACACCTCGCACACGCGTGCCCGGATCCTGGAGGTCAAGGGCGACCGCCTGCGTACCGCCCTGCACGAGGGGCGGGTGCCGGTGGTCGCCGGCTTCCAGGGTGTGTCCACCGAGCACGACGTCACCACGCTCGGCCGAGGCGGCTCGGACACCACGGCGGTGGCCCTGGCGGCCGCGCTCGGCGCCGACGCGTGCGAGATCTACACGGACGTGTCGGGTGTCTTCAGCGCGGATCCCCGCATCGTGCCCGAGGCCCGGCGTCTCCCACGCGTCAGCTTCGACGAGATGTTGGACATCGCGGCCAGCGGGGGCCGCGTGCTGGCGCTGCGCTCGGTGGAGTTCGCCCGGAACCACCACGTGCCGTTGCACGTACGCTCCAGCTTCACCTGGGAGCCGGGCACCTGGGTCGTGGAGGAGGATGCGGCAATGGAACAGGCGATCGTCACCGCGGTGACACACGACACCTCGGAGGCAAAGGTCACCGTCGTCGGCGTCCCCGACCGGCCGGGCATCGCCGCCCGGCTCTTCCGGGCGCTGGCGGACCGAATGGTCAACGTCGACACCATCGTCCAGAACATGTCGCAGCACGGGACGACCGACATCTC
Source organism: Acidimicrobiales bacterium (assembly GCA_035623275.1). GTDB lineage: Bacteria > Actinomycetota > Acidimicrobiia > Acidimicrobiales > UBA8190 > DASPTT01. The sequence goes on along the minus strand of DASPTT010000129.1, from coordinate 963 downwards.
GTTCACCGTGCCGAGGGTCGACCTCGACGCCGCGCTCGACGTGACGCGCACCCTCGCCCCCGACATCGGCGCCGGCGAGGTCCTCGCCGACACCGACGTGGCCAAGGTCTCGCTCATCGGCGCCGGGATGCGCAGCCACCCCGGCGTCTCCGCCACCATGTTCGAGACGCTGGCCAAGGCGGGGATCAACATCGAGATGATCTCGACGTCCTCGATCCGGATCTCCTGCGTGGTGCGCGCGGAGCGGGTGGAGGAGGCGGTGCGGCTGTTGCACACGGCCTTCGAGCTCGACACCGTCTAGAGGCGACGCGCCCTCGGGGGGACGCCGCCCGGGGGACGCCGCCCGGGGGACGCCGCCCGGGGGACGGCCTCCGATGGGGCGTCGTCCCGCCGGCGCCGCGACCGCCGGAGGGAGCGGGTCGTGCGGGAAGGCGCGGGCCGTCCCGTAACATGGCGTCATGCGGGTCGCGGTCGTCGGCGCCACCGGGCAGGTCGGCAAGGTCATGCGCCGCGTGCTGTCCGAGCGCGGGTTCCCCCTCGACGACGTGCGCTTCTTCGCCTCGGCGCGCTCGGCCGGGCAGCGCCTCGAGTTCCAGGGGCGCGACGTGGTGGTGGAGGACGCGGACACGGCCGACTACACGGGCGTGGACATCGCTCTCATGTCGGCCGGCGCCACGGCCTCGCGTGTCCTCGCCCCGCGCATCGCCGCGGCGGGCGCCGTGGTGGTCGACAACTCCTCTGCCTGGCGCATGGACCCCGAGGTCCCGCTCGTCGTCCCCGAGGTCAACGCGGACGCGCTGGACTCGATCCCGAAGGGGATCGTGGCCAACCCGAACTGCACGACGATGGTGGCGATGCCCGTGCTGGCCCCGCTGCACCGGGAGGCCGTCCTCAACCGGCTGGTCGTGTCCACCTACCAGTCCGTGTCCGGCGCCGGCCTCGCCGGCGTGCGCGAGCTCGAGG
>DASPTT010000128.1:0-6519 GCA_035623275.1 Acidimicrobiales bacterium | reverse complement strand
ACGCGCCCGGGGGGAGCCCAGGGGTCGCAGCAACCTGACCATGCCCCAGGCCCCGACGGGGATGCAGCCGAGGACGACGATCTTCTGCAGCAGCCCCGTCGCCCCGAACGAGACGATGCCGCCGAGACCGAGCAGGAGCGTGGCCGGCGAGGTCGGGTCGGTGGTGCCGACGCCCGCGGGCTGCCATCCCGAGGCGAAGCGGTGCAGGAGCGTGCCCACCGAGGGCATGGCCAGGAACTGGCCGACATAGGGCAGGCCGTTGCCGATCAGCGACCGGCTCCCGAACACGACGACCACCGCCGCGATGAGCCAGGCGACGCCACGCACGGGCACGGCCGCCCGCGGCGGCGCGGTGGTCGGGGCGACCGGGACCTCGCCGAGCTGGCGCGCCGCCTCGGCCGCGCCGCCGAGGTGGGCGGCACGCAGTCCCTCGGCCAGCGCGCGGCGCAGGTAGGCGGTGAGCCGCGCGCTCCCGTGGAGCTGGAGGCGCCGGACCTCGGCATCGTCCAAGCGGCGGTAGGCGGCCACCTGCCGGCGCTCCTCGCGGATGGCGGCGCGGCGCGCCAGGTTCCAGCGCCACGCGTGGGCCACGGCGAAGGCGCGGTCACGGTGGCGCGTGATCAGCGCGATGACGTACTCGGCGCTCGAGAGGACGAACACCTGCGGCAGGACCCGGACGAGGTGGAAGCGCGAGTACGACTTCATCACCGCGTGCAGCTCGTGGCGCCGCTGCAGGGACTGGAGGGTGACCATCGCCACCCGTCGCCGGCCGTGTCGGCGCGGCGTCATGGACCGGCGGCGCCGGGCCGGGGCCTCCCCGGGGGGTCCGGGAGCTGGGCCCCCGGCCGGCGGTCCCGCCCCCACAGGCTCGAGCGCCACAGGCTCGAGCGCCACAGGCTCGGACAACGGGGCCCGCGCCGCCCGGGCGCCGATCTGCGAGAGCACCGCCGCGGGCACGGCGCGCCGGCCGCTGGCCAGTTGCTCCAGATGGCGCACGCGGGCCGCGGGGGCGACCACCACGCGTGCCCCGGCCACCTGCGCGCGCCAGCACAGGTCGAGGTCCTCGCCGAGGACGAAGATGTGGGGATCGAAACCGCCGAGCTCGGCGAACAGGTCGGCGCGCACCAGCGTGCATCCGCCGGGTGCGAGGAACACGTCGCGCACCGCGTCGTGCTGGCCGGCGTCGAGCTCGCCCGGCTCCACCCGGTCCACCACGGCCCCGCTCTTGTCCACCGCCATCCCCACGTGGAGCAGGCGGGCGGGGTCGTCCCAGCTCACCAGCTTCGGTGCCACCACGCCGGCGTTGGAGCGGAACGCCTCCTCCATGAGCAGGTGCACGGCATCGGGGTCAGGGGCCACGTCGTCGTGGCAGAAGAGCAGGTGCGATGCCCCTTCGACCATGTGGATCGCCTCGTTGGCGCTCACCCCGAAGCCGTCGTTGCGCCCCAGCAGCCGCACATACGCGCCCGGGAGGCCGGCCGCCACCCGGGCGGTGGGGTCCTCGACGCTCCCGGCGTCGAGGACCAGGTACGACAGCTCCGGATAGTCCTGGGCGGCGAATGCGGCCAGCGTCTCCTCGAACCACGGCCCGGGATCGCAGGTCACGATCACCGCCACGACCGCCGGCGCCAGCGTCTCCATAAGCGCCCGAGGCTACCCCGCCCCTCCCCCGGCCCCCCTGCCCACACCCGGGCCGCGGGGGCCTCGACCACCGCTGCCGGCGATGAATTCGCAGCTCAGCGGTCTGATCAGCCACGGGATCGGGGATTGCTTGCTAATGTTAGCGCTTTCCGGTACTTTAGCTAGCGGCAGTTCCGAGCCCCCCCCGAGGAAGGACGACCCAAACCACCATGACGGACATGAAGGACGTGACGGACGAGGTCACCAAGATCATCCGCGACGCGGCGTACGTGGTCGTGGGCTTCGGTGTGCTGACGTTCCAGCGGGCGCAGGTTCGGCGCCAGGAGCTGGCGAAGCGCCTCGAGGACCCCCGCGCCCAGGTGGAAGAGCGCGTGCTCGCGGTGCGCGGCCAGCTGACCCAGCAGGTCAAGCGGGTCGACGACGCCCTCGAGCAGGTGATCGTGAGGATCGAGGACTCGCTCGACCCCGTCGGCGAGCGGCTCCCGAGCCAGGCGCGCGACATCCTCAAGCAGGCGCAGAGCCAGGCCCGCGAGGCCCGGCAGCAGCTGCGCACGCTGCTCCTGAGCAACGCCGCCTGATCGACAGGCGTTCGGGCCGAACGACCCGGACCACGCCCCCCTCCCCCGGGGTGGCACGGTCGGACGGGCCTCCCCCCAGGCTCGTCCGACCCGAGACGACCCGCCGACACCGGCGGGTCGTCTTGCGTTCAGCCGACGTGCGAGCCCCAGTGCTCGAGGACGTCGCGCAGCGTGTCGTCGAGCGCGATCTCGGGTGCCCAGCCCGTGGCCGCGTGCAGCTTGGCCGGGTCCCCTCGCATGACCGGCACGTCCACCGGCCGCGTCAGGGCCGGGTCGGGCGCGAGTTCCAGCTCGCTGCCGGCCAGGGCCAGCAACCGCCGGGCGATGTCCTCGATGACCACGTCGTGCCCGGAGCAGACGTTGTAGACCTCGCCCGCCGTGCCGTGCTCCACCAGCAGGCGGTACGCCCGCACCACGTCGCGCACGTCCGTGAAGTCCCGCCGCGCGCTCAGGTTGCCCACGGCCACGGTGCTCGCTCCGGTGCGCCGCGCCTCGACCACCCGCGACGCCAGGGACGGGACCACGAACCCCGGCGCCTGGCCGGGCCCCACGTGGTTGAAGGGCCGCACCCGGATCACCGGCAGGCCATACGCCAGGTGCTGTTGGACCCCCAGGTACTCGGCGGCGACCTTGCTGACGGCATAGGGCGTCACGGGCGCGAGCGGGACGGTCTCCGTGACCGGGAGCCGGTCCTCGGGCACCGAGCCGTAGACCTCGGCCGAGCTGGTGAGCAGCACGACCGGGGGCTCGGGCAGCGCGCGCGCCGCCTCGAGCACGTGCAGGGTGCCGATGGCGTTGACGACCATCACCCGGTCCGGGTCGTGCCACGACTGACCGACATGGGTGAAGGCCGCCAGGTGGTAGACGGCGTCGGGCCGGGCTCGGGCCAGCGCGGCCGTCACCACGTCGAGGTCGGTGACGTCGACCTCGTGGTCCACGGCCACCACGTCGTCCCCCGATGCCGCCAGGTGCGCAGTGAGCCACCGGCCCACGAACCCTCTGGCTCCGGTCACGAAGGCGCGCACGCCGGCGAACCTTATCGGCCCCGGTGGGCGGCGCCGGCGGCGGACCCGGCGGCCCAACGGTAGGCGTCGACGTGCGTCGCCGCGCTCGCCGCCCAGGTGTGGCGGGCCGCCACCTCCAGCCCGAGGCGGCGGCGCTCGGCGGCCTCCGGCCCGCCGTCGAGCACGGCGGCGACGGCCTCGGCGAGCTCGTCCACGTCCCCGGGCCGGACCAGGAGCGCGGCGGCGCCGGCAGCCTCGGCCATGGCCGAGCCGGACGTGGTCACCAGGGGCGCACCGCAGGCCAGGGCCTCCAGGGCCGGGAGACCGAACCCTTCCTCCAACGCGGGATAGGCGACCACCGCCGCGCCCCGCAGCAACGGGGGCACGGCGTCGTCGGCGACATAGCCGGTGCGCCGGATCCGGTCCCGGTGCGCTGCCGCGGCGATGGCCTGGTCGACGTCCTCGCTCCCCCATCCGCGCCCGCCGGCCACGACGAGCGAGAGGTCCGGGTTGCCGGAGGCCACCCGGTCGAAGGCGCGCACCAGGGGCGCCACCGCCTTGCGGGGCTCGATCGTGCCGAGGAACAGGACATAGGGCCGGCGCACGCCCAGCGCGTCGAGGACCCGGTCGTCCGCACCGGGCGAGCCCGGGTGCTCTGTGAAGCGGTCGTGGTCGACGCCGTGGGGCGCGACGAACACCTTGCCGGCGGGGTGGCACCGTTGCACGAAGCGGTCCGCGGTGACCCGGCTCACGCACACGAGCGCGTCGGCGCGCCGCGCCGCCACCGAGATGGCGTGGCGGAAGACCGGGACCTTGGTGCGCTCGTGCCATTCGGGGTGGTCGAGGAACGTGACGTCGTGGATGGTGACCACCACCGGCAGCCGGGCGCGCTCTGGCATGGTGTAGTGGGGGCCGTGGTGCACCGCCGGCACCGGCGCCCCGCGGGCGAGCAAGGACGGGAGCCGGACCTGCTCCCAGGCCATGCGCAGGGGGCGCGACCGCGGCGCCACGGGGCGGACGCGGCGGTTGCGCCCCTGCCATCGAGCCCCGTCGTCGCGTCGCGACCACACCAGGAGCGTCACGTCGTCGCGCGCGGCGAGGGCGTCCACCAACTCGACCGTGTAGCGGCCCGCGCCCACGGGGTCGCGGGGCACCGCCGTGGCGTCGAGCGACACGGTCAGCGGCCCGTCCGGCACCCGACCTCCGTCCACAGATCGACGTGGGCGCGAGCGCTGGCCGACCACGTGAGCACCCGGCTGTGGGCCAGGCCGGCGGCGGTCAGGGCGGCACGCCGCTCGTCGTCCCCGGCGAGGACGACGAGACCCTCCGCGATCGCATCGACGTCGTCGGGGGCGACCTCCAGGGCGGCGCCCCCGGTGCTCGGCACGGGGCTCGCCAGCACCGGCGTCCCGACCGACATCGCCTCGACCACTGGCAGGCCGTAGCCCTCCTCCAGCGGCACGTAGGCGAGGAGCCGGGCCCGGGCATAGAGGGCGCTCAACGCGCCCGCACCGACCGAGCCGGCCAGGTGCACGCCCACGCCGGGCTCGAGGTCGGGCCCCCACCCCGGGGGCCCCACGACCAGCAGCGGCCACGGCTCGGGCAGGCGCGGCCGGGCGCGGGCGTAGGCCTCGATGAGCCGTGCCAGGTTCTTGCGCGGCTCGATGGTGCTCACCGACAGCAGGAACCCTCCCCGGACGCCGAGCCGGGCCAGGACCTCGTCGGCGGCGGCCTCGTCGGGCGGTGCCAGGTGGTCGCAGCCGAAGGGGATGCGCCGCACCGCGTCGGCCGGCGCACCCGCGGCGACCAGCTCCTCGCCGACGGCGGGCGCGGGGACGACGAAGGCGGTCCCCCGCCGCAGGGCCCGCCCCAGCGCCGCCTCGTGCCAGCGCCGGCCCCGGGCCGGGTAGGCGTCGGGCGCATGCCGCCAGGCCATGTCGTGCACGGCGATCACCGCGGCGGTTCCCGCCCGCGGCGCAGGCGCTGCCAGTGAGACGGCGTGCACCACGGCGAACCCATCGGGGGCCCTGACCACCCCGAGGTCCCAGGCGCGCGTGAGCAGGGGACCGGGAAGGCGCGACAGGCGCAGTGGACGGCCGGTCTCCTCCAGGGGGTCCGGCTCCGCCGTGCGCCGGCTGGCGTAGAGGGCGATCTCGGGGACCGCGTCGCCCGCCGACTCCAGCGTGCGCAGCCCCTGGAGCAGCCCCCGTGCGTAGGTGCCGATCCCCCCGGGGACGTTGCGCCGCAGCTGCTGGACGGCGAGGAGGACGCCGTCCGCGCTCACGGTGCCTCCCGCGACCGGGCCCGGCCGCCCGCCCCTCGGTCACGTGCCGAGCCGGCACCGAGCGCCGCGTCGTGATAGAGCTCGGCCAGCCCCCGCCCGCAGCGCTCCCAGGTGAACGTCGCCGCGCGCGCCGAACCCCGCGCCGCCAGGGCGGCCCGCTGCTCCTCGTCGACCAGCACCGCCTCCAGCGCGCCCGCCAGGGCGTCGGGGTCGGCCGGCGGCACGAGGACGGCACCGTCGCCCACGACCTCGGGCACCGAGCCGGCGGCCGTGGCCACGACGGGCACGCCGGCCGCCATCGCCTCGACCGGCGGGAACCCGAACCCTTCGTAGACCGAGGGGTAGGCGAGCGCCGTGGCGCCTTCGAGGAGCCGTTGCAGCGCGTCGTCGTCGAGGAACCCGGGGCGCACGATCCGGCGCCGATGCGGCGACGCCTCCACCGCGGCCGTGAACGAGGCGGCACCCCAGCCCTCCGCCCCTGCTACGACCAGGGCCACATCCGGCAGTCTGCTCGCCAGGCGGTCGAAAGCGGCCACGAGGCCGGGGTAGTCCTTCCTCGGCTCGATGGTGCCGACGGCCAGCACGTAGCGCCGCACCCCGTCGGGCAGGACGAGCGCCGACACCGGGACCGGCACCGGCGCCGATGCCGGCTCGCCGGCGGACCCTCCGGCGCGGACCTCGGGCCGCGAGCGCTCGGGGACCCCCGGGTACACCACGCGCACGCGTGCGGGATCGGCGCCCAGGGCGTCGACGACCTCGTCGGCCACGAAACGGGTATGGGTGTGGACCCACGCGCCGTCGTCCAGGGCGCGGCGGACGAACTCGGGGAAGGCGAGGGTGGCGGCGTTCGACATCTCGGGGAAGCGCCAGACGGTGAGGTCGTGGACCGTCACGACCCGCGCCGCACGTCGCGTCGGGGGCACGACGTAGTTCGTCCCGTGCACGACGTCGACCGGGCCGACGAACCACTCGATGGCCGGGTGGCCGCCGCGGCGCCACAGGCGGTGCAGGG
>DASPTT010000127.1:0-85585 GCA_035623275.1 Acidimicrobiales bacterium | reverse complement strand
GCGCACCCACTGCCTGCAGACCGCCACCCGAGCCGAGGAGGCGGGGGCCGACCAGGAGATGGTCGTCGCCGCCCTGTGCCACGACGTCGGCAAGGCCGTGTCCGTGCCGAACCACCCGCGCATCGCGGCCGAGATCCTGCGGCCGTACGTGCGCGACGAGGTCTACCACGTGGTCCGCACCCACCAGGACTTCCAGGGACGGCACTACTACCGGTACTTCGGGGCCGACCCCGACGCGCGCGAGCAGTATCGCGGCGAGCCGTGGTTCGCCCTCGGCGAGCGTTTCGCGGACGAATGGGACCAGACGAGCTTCGACCCCGACTTCCCCACCGAGCCGCTGTCACATTTCGAGCCCGCCGTCGTCGCCGTCTTCGCCCGGCCCCGAACGCTCTGATGCCCCGGGCGCGGCCCCGCGGGGCGATCCGACGCGGACGCTCGCGCACGGCGCGGCGCCGACGCGAGCTGCGCGCCCTGGTCATGGAGCTCGCCCGCCAGGACTTCCGGCGCCGCCACGGGGACGTCCGCTTCGACCCGGTCCTGATCCTCATCGCCTCCTATCTGGAGGCCGACAACATCGGCGACGTGCTCAAGGCCGTGCCCGAGCGCATCGCGGGCCTCCAGGTGTCGACGCTCGTCGTGGTGGACGGGGGCGACGACGGCACCGAGGACGTCGTGGCCGACCACGGTGCGTTCGCCGCCGTCCTCCCCGTCAACATGGGCCAGGGCGTGGCCCTGCGCGTCGGGTACGACCTGGCGGACGCCTGCGGCGCCCGCTACGTCGTCACCGTGGACGCCGACGGCCAGAACGACCCGGCCGAGGCGCCCGAGCTGCTCGCCCCGGTCCTCGCCGACGAGGCCGACTTCGTGGTGGCCAGCCGCCGGCTCGGGCGTGACGACACCACCGACCCCGTGCGGCGCGCCGGCGTCGTCTTCTTCGCCTGGGTGGTCGACCACCTGATCGGCAAGCGGCTCACCGACACGTCCAACGGGTTCCGGGCCCTTCGCACCGAGGTCCTCCGGGACGTGACGCTGGAGCAGGACCAGTACCAGACCGCGGAGCTCATCATCGCCGCCGCCTCCCGCGGGTGGCGGATCGCGGAGCGCCCGACGATCTGGCACCCGCGCGCCTCGGGCGAGTCGAAGAAGGGGCACAACGTCTTCTTCGCGCTCAACTACGCCCGGGTGATCCTCACCACCTGGCTCCGAGAGCGACGATCGAGCCGCTGACCCGCACCGACCGCCGGCCGGGCGGCGATCCGGCGTCGACACGCGCGGTGCAGGGCGCGACCCTTCCGGCGTGGCGTCCCCGTGCCCGCCGGTGGCTGGTGGCCGGCGCCGTGGCCCTGCCCCTGCTCCTCTACGGGGTGCCCGCCGCGTTGGGCGCGCCCGTGCTCGTCGGGGACAACCTCATCCAGAACTACCCCCTGCGCGTCCTGGTGGGGCTGGACCTGCGCCACGGGCACCTGCCGCTGTGGAACCCCTACCTGTGGAGCGGCACGCCGCTGCTGGCCGGCTTCAGCGCGGGCGCCGCCTATCCGGGGACCCTCCTGTTCGCCTTCCTGCCGAACGTGGTGGCATGGACCGCCAACCAGGCGGCGGTGCCCGTGGTGGCCGCCCTCGGCATGCTCGCCCTGCTCCGCGACTTCGGGCGCTCGTGGACCGCCGCGGCCCTCGGCGCGGTGAGCTTCACCTACGGCGGCTTCATGGTCGCCCAGAGCGTGCACATCGACATCGTGCAGGCCGGCGCGTTCCTCCCCTGGGCCTTCCTCGCCCTCCACCGCCTCGCCCGGCGCCCCGAGGGCACCTCGCCCCTGCCATGGGTGGCGCTGCTCGGGGCCGGCACGGGGCTCATGATCCTCACCGGCGCGGTGGAGCCGATCCTCGACGGCGGGGCCGCCCTGGCCGTCTACGCGCTGTGGCTGGCCTGGCGCACGCCGGCTCGCCGGCGTGCGATCGTGGCCGGCGCGCTGGCCGCTGTGGTGATCGGACTGCTGATGGGGGCCGCCCAGCTGCTGCCGGGCGCCGCCCTGCAGGCACAGTCGCAGCGGGCGGTGCACGACTACGGCTATTTCACCTCGGGGTCGATGAACAAGTCGCTCACGATCCTCGGGCTCGACCCGCTCCTGCTCGGGACCGACCACGCCTATCCCCTCGCCTACTACGGGACCTACAACCTCCCGGAGATCTCGAGCTACATCGGCATCCTGCCGGTCATGGCCGCGTTCGGCCTCCTCGCCCGGCGCAACCGCCGCGCCCGGGAGGCGTCCGACTGGTGGATCTGGTACGGGCTCGGGCTGCTCGGCCTGGTGATCACGTGGGGCGACTTCACGCCGGTGGGCCACCTCCTGTTCCACGTGCCGTTCTTCAACCGTCAACGGCTGCTGTCGCGCGGCCTGCTCGTGGTCGACCTGTCCCTGGCCGTGCTCTTCGCCGCCTGGGTGGACCGCACCTTCGTCCGAAAGGGCCCCGACACCGACACCGACACCGACACCCGCGCCGAGGCGCCGGCCGCCGAGGCGCCGGCCGCCGCAGGGCGCTCGCGCCGCTGGCTGCGCAGCGACGTGGTGCTCCCGCTGGTGCCACCGGCCGCCGTGGTGGCGCTCCAGCTGGCGCTGCTGGCCGGGGGGACCTGGTTCCCCCACGTCCTGCACGTGCCGGGGCCGGTGTCGCGCTCTTCGCTGTGGCCGCTGGTCGTCTTCCTCACCATCCCGAGCGCCGTCGCGCTGGGCGCGGCCGCCCTCGTGGTCCTGCGCGACCGGCACCGGCGCGCCACGGTGGTGGGCCTCGCCGTGGTGGTGGTCGCCGACCTGGTCCTCTTCAACATCGCCGTCCAGGTCGCGCCGGATCCCGACGCCGCCAACTCGCCCACCGCACGGCCGGCCAACGCCCTTGTCGCGGCGGTGCTCGGGGCCGGAGCGGGCGCGGCCGGCGGCGCGCACCGCGTCGCCTTCTTCGACCCGGACCGCTACTACCCGATCGAGAGCAACCAGATCGGCCAGCCCGACCTCACCGTGCTGCGCCGGCTCGACAGCATCCAGGGCTACGGGGCCATCGTGAGCGGCACCTACCAGGCGGCGACGCACACCCACGACCAGATGACCCTCGACCCCGCCGACCTGGCCGACGGCACCTACGCCGCCCTGGACCTGGGCCTGCTGGTGTCGGTGCCCGAGTACTTCCTCCACATGGTGGCCCCCCCGCCGGGCGGCCCCGTCACCCCGACGGGGGCGGTCCGACTCCCCCCCGTCCCGCCCGATCCCGCGGTGGCGCCCGGCGGGCCCCGCACCTTCGCGCCCACCCCCGCCGCCGCCTTCGCCACCGTGCCCGCGCCGCCGCCGGTGATCACCGTCGCCGTGGGCGGGTCGCGCACCTGGTTCTTCGGCACCGAGCTCGGGGTGCGGACGGTGACGGTCCCCCTGGCCGCGCCCGCGGCGACGCCCGTCGCGCTCCACCTCGGCGTCGTGTCCCCCGACGGCACCTCGGTGGCGTGGCCCCAGGCCACGACGACGGTGTCGGCGGACGCGGTGACCCTCACCCTCGCCCGGATGGCGGTCGGGAGCGGGATCGTGCTGCGGGACGACGGTCCGTCGGACGTCCGCGTCGGCGCACCCGTGGTCTGGGGCGCGGGGCAAGGGGCCTACCGCCTCGACGGGGCGCTCAGCGCGGCGGTGAGCGCCCCCCGCTGGCGCGCGGACGGGAGGATCGGCGTCTTCGCCGTGTTCGTCGAGCCGTCGGCTGCGGGCCGGGCATGGGTGGAGGGGGCGACGGGGTCTGCGCCCGCCACCGGCTCGGCGCCCGCCACCGGCTCGGCGCAGGTGGTCTCGGCCGACCCCTGGGGCACCGAGACCATCCGCGTCCAGGCCCCTGCGGCGGGCACGCTGGTGCGCAACGTCCAATACGCCACCGGCTGGCAGGCGACGCTGCGCCCGACGTCCCCCGGCGAGGCGGGCGGGGCGGGCCCGGTGCCCGGCGGGGCGCCCCGAGCGGTGGCCGTGCGCCCCCACGGCCTGGTCCAGTCGGTGGCGGTCCCGGCGGGCACGAGCCTCGTGACCTTCTCGTACCACCCCCACCGGGTCGTCGAGGGCATGGCCCTGAGCGCCATCGGGCTCGTCGTGGCCGTCGGCCTGTGCCTCGTCCCCGCCCTGTCCCGCCGGCGTGCCCGGGCCGGGGCCGCCGGCGGTGGCCGGGGCTGACCACTGTGGGCGTCCGAGGTTCCCACCCGGAGGGTGACGGTTTGTGGCAGGATTTGTGAACGGGACTGCGGCGAGAACCCGGTCCGGGGAGGGGGCGGCCGTCGTGAGCGCGGCGAGCGCGAAGGTGCTCTTGGTCGACGACGACCTCGCTGTGCGCTCCACCACGGCCGAGATCCTGCGCAACGCCGGCTACGACGTGGTCGAGGCCGAGGACGGCCTGGTCGCCCTGGAGATCATCGAGGACGTGCGCCTCCCCGTCAGCGTGATGGTCCTCGACCTCTTCATGCCGCGCTGCGACGGGATCGGCGTGCTCGAGGCCCTCGACCGCCCCCCGGTGACGGTGATCGCCTCGGCCTTCGGCATCGAGCCCGAGGCGAAGGCCCGGCTCGGCGACAAGGTGTTCCACTACCTGAAGAAGCCCGTCCCGCCGGCCACCCTCATCGACGTGGTCGCCCAGGCCAAGGCCCTGGCGGAGGGCCCCGGCGCCTGAGGACCCCCGCGCCGGCGGCGCTCAGGGCTGGTTCGGGATCCCCGCGGCCGCCTGGGCCTCGTCGTAGAGGCGCTGGACCTCGCCCGCCAAACGCTCGGTGAGGGCGTGGACCTGGTGGCGCGGCACCCGTCCGCGCTCGGAGCGCGCCGGCGGTTCCAGCGGGGGGCCGACCACCAGGCAGACCTTGGTGGGGCGGGGCACATGGCCCCCCTTGGGCATGATGCGCGACGAGCCCCCGATGCCGATGGGGACGATGGGCGCCCCGGTGCGCGTCGAGAGGAAGGCCGCCCCCTCGTGGAGGTCCTCCACCACCGGCCCGCTGCGCCGGGTGCCCTCGGGGAAGAGGATGAGGACGTCCCCGCGCTCGAGCACCGCCTGGGCCCGATCGAAGGCCAGCCGGTCGGTGCCCTCGCGGTTGACCGGGAACGCCCCCAAGGCGTCGAGGAGGGCCCCGAGGAAGCGGTTGCCCCAGAGGTCGTCCTTGGCCATGTAGAAGATCTTGCGCCGGGTCACCTCGGAGACGACGAAGAAGTCCATGAAGTTGCGGTGCACCGGGGCGAGGATGACCGGGCCGCTGTCGGGCACCGTCCCCGGGCCGCGCACCGTGACCCGCCAGTAGAGGCGGCACACGGCGTGCACGACGAAGCGCGCCACCCGGTAGACGAACGCGGGCACCTTGAGGGTGGCCTCGCGGGCGGCCGGGGGTGTGGCCCCCGTCGGCGCCGGCGCGCCCGGCGGCGGGCTCACAGGCACTTGAGCACCTCCTCGAGCACGTCCTCGGCGGCGCGCCCCGTGGAGTCGATCACGATCGCGTCGGCGGCCGCGTCGGCCGGCGAGGCCAGCGGCGAGTCCTCCCGGGTGGAGTCCAGGTGGTCGCGGCGCGCCAGGAGCGACTCGACCTCGGCCACGCTGCGCCCGTCGGGCCGCTGCGCGGCACGTCGCGCCGCTCGCTCGTCGCGGGCCGCGGTCAGGTAGACCTTCACGTCCGCGTCCGGGAGCACGGCCGTCCCGATGTCACGGCCCTCGACCACGCCGCCGCCATGGTCCTCGACCCAGGCGCGCTGTCGGGCCACCAGCTCGGCCCGGACGGCGGGGTTGGCGGCCACCGCCGAGACCGCGACGTCCACCGGTGCCTCCCGGATGGCCGTGGTGGCGTCGGCGCCGTCGACGACGACGCGCTCGCCCACCTCGATCACGAGCGTGCGCGCCAGCTGCGCCACCGCCTCGGCGTCGGTGACCTCGACCCCGCGGGACAAGGCGGCCCAGGCCACGGCGCGGTACATGGCCCCGGTGTCGAGCCGGGGCAGGCCGAGCCGGGCGGCGACGCCGGCGGCGAGCGTCGACTTCCCCGCGCCCGCCGGCCCGTCGATGGCGACGGTCCGGATCCGCCGTCCGACGCTCACGCGCCCACCTCGTGCTCGGCGAACCCGGTGAGCATCCGCAGATGGGCGGCGAACGCCGGGTAGCTGGTGGCCACGGCCTCGAAGCCTGTCACCGTCGTGGCCCCGCCCGCCTCGGGCACCGCGAGGCCGGCGACGGCCGCGGCCATGGCCATGCGGTGGTCCCCGGCCGCGTCGACGTGCGCGGGACGCAGCACCGACGGCCCGTGCACCACCAGGTCGTCGCCCGCCGCCTCGGCCCGCACGCCGAAGGCCCCGAGCATGGCCAGCACGCCGGCGAAGCGGTCCGACTCCTTGACCCGCAGCTCACCCACGCCGCGGAACACGGTGGTGCCGGCGGCCACGGCCGCGGCCACGGCCAGGACGGGCACCTCGTCGAGGCCGGTGATCTCCTCGGCCCGCACCTCGGTGCCCGACAGCGACGCGGCCCGCACCGTGAGGTCGGCCACCGGCATGGCCCCCGGTGCGCCGGTCGCCCGCTCCTCGACCGCGGCCCCCATGCGCGCCAGGACGTCGAGGAACCCCCGCCGCGTCTCGCCCACGTACACGCCCTCCAGGGCGACCACGCTGGCGGGGACGACCGTGGCGGCGACCACCCAGAACGCCGCCTGCGAAGGGTCGCCCGGGACGTCGAGGTCGAAGGGGGCGAGCGACGAGGGGTGCAGCCGCACGACGCGCTCGCCTCCTTCCTCGCCGACGTGCACGTCGGCCCCGGCCAGGCGCAGCAGCTCCTCGGTGTGCGCCCGGGTGGCCACGGGCTCGCGCACCACCGTCTCGCCCCGGGCGCGCAGGCCCGCCAGCAGCACGGCGGATTTCACCTGGGCGCTGGCCATCGGGGGCCGGTAGTCGATCCCCGCCAGCGCGCCCCCGCGCACGGTGATCGGCGGCAGGCACCGCGGGCCGCGGCCGTCGACCCTCGCCCCCATGGCCCGCAGGGGCTCGGCGATGCGGTCCATGGGCCGGGCCGACAGCGACGCGTCACCGCGCAGCTCGACCGTCCAGGGCCAGCCGGCCACCAGGCCGGCCACCAGCCGCATGGTGGTGCCGGAGTTGCCGGCGTCGAGCGGGGCGGCCGGCGCGTGCAGGCGGGCGGCGCCGCCGGTGACCGTCTCGGCCTCCACCGCCGCGCCGATGGCCCGTGCCGCCTCCACCGTGCGGGCCACGTCGTCGCCGTCGGAGAGTCCGCGCACCTGCGACGTGCCCTCGGCCAGCGCCCCGAGCAGCACGGCCCGATGCGACACGGACTTGTCGCCCGGCACGCGCACCGTGCCCCGAAGCGGCCGACCGCCGTGGACGAGGAGCGACCGGCCCGGCCCCTCGGGCGCCGGGTCCTCCGGAACGGCGCGACCCGTCACGCCAGCTGCCCGACCGTCGATGCGAACCCCTTGTCGGCCAGCGCGTCGTGCAGCCTGCCGGCGGCGGCGGCGTCGACCACGAGGACCAGCACGCCACGGTCGCCCTCCACGCTGTGGGCGATCTCCAGGTCGCTGATGTTCACGTTCAGGTCGCCGGCCAGGGTGGTGATCTCCGCCAGCACCCCGGGGCGGTCGGGCACCGGCACGCGCAGCTCGGCGAGCCGCTCGGGTCGCACGGCGCGCGCGGGGAGCGCCCGCCGTGCCCGCGCCGCGCGCTCGAGCGCGTCGTGCAGCGAGGCACGATCGGCGTCCGCGACCTGCGCGCGCAGGGCGCCGAGCTCGGCCACCAGTGCGTCGAGGGTGGCCACGATGGCGGGGGCGTTCTCCGCGCAGACGTCGGGCCAGATGGCGGGCTGCCCGGCCGCCACCCGGGTCATGTCGCGGAACCCCCCGGCGGCCAGGCGCAGCAGGGCCGCGTGCTGCTCGGCCATCCGGTCGGCCAGGTTCATGAGGGCCGCGGCCGTGAGGTGCGGGACGTGGGAGACCACCGCCACCAGCGCGTCGTGCTGCGCCGGGCTCAGCGCCACCACCTCGGCGCCCAGCGACGCCACGAGGGAGCGCAACCGGGCGTAGGCGGCGGCGTCGGTGGCCTCGGTCGGGGTGAGGACCCAGGTCGCGCCCACGAAGAGCTCCGCGGAGGCACCGGCGATGCCCACCTGCTCCGATCCGGCCATGGGATGGCCGCCCACGAAGGCCGGGTCGTCGACCGCCTCGGCGATGGCAGCCTTCACGCCGGCGACGTCGGTGACCACCAGGTCGGGGGGCCGCCCCGGCCGGGCGAGGACGCGCCGCACCGTGTCGACGACGGCACCCAGGGGGGTGGCGACGAAGACGACGGTGGCCGCCGGGTCCTCCCCCACCGCGTCCAGCGCGCCGAGCGCCAACGCCCGGCGCGCCACCTCGGGGTCCGCGTCGGCGCCGGTGACGTGCCAGCCCCGGGCGCGCAGGGCCATGCCGATCGAGCCGCCGACGAGGCCCGTCCCGATCACCTCGGCGCGCCCCGCGCCGGCGTCATCCGTCGAGGCCATGGCGACGAATGCTACCCAGTGCCCCGACGGCTCCTGGGTGGGCGGCCCCGGCGTCTGCCGGCCGCGGCGCTCAGGGCGCGCACCTCCTCGGCGCGCAGCGTCCGCCACTGGCCCGGTGAGAGCCGGCGGTCGACGACGGGCCCGATACGCGTGCGCACGAGCCGGCGCACCGGGTGGCCCACCGCCTCGCACATGCGCCGGATCTGGCGGTTGCGGCCCTCGTGGATCACGATGCGCAGCACACCCGGCGCGAGCACGCCCACCTTGGCCGGGGCGGTCACGCCGTCCTCGAGCTCGACGCCGTTGCGCAGGCGGCGGAGCGCGCCGGCCCCGGGGACGCCCTCGACCTCGGCCACGTACTCCTTCTCCACCCCGTAGGAGGGGTGGGTCAGCCGCTGGGCGAGGTCCCCGTCGTTCGTGAGGACGAGCAGTCCCTCGGTGGCCGCGTCGAGCCGCCCGACGGGGAAGACGCGGGGGTCGTCGGGGACGAGGTCGACGACCATGGGGCGACCCTCGGGGTCGTCCGCGGTGGTGACCACGCCCACGGGCTTGTTGAGCAGGTAGTGGACGAGCCCCGGCAGGACCGGCAGAGGCACGCCGTCGAGCTCGATCCGGTCGTGGGCGGTGTCGACGCGCCGGCCGAGCTCGGCCCGCTCGCCGTTGACGCTCACCCGACCCGCCGTGATCAGCGCCTCACAGGCGCGCCGGCTGCCGAGGCCGACGCGGGCGAGGACCTTCTGGAGCCGCTCGCCCTCTGCCTCAGGCATCGGCGCCCGGGCGAAGGCGCTCCTCGAGCTGCTCCATCGCCTCGGGCCCCGGGAGCAGGTCCTCGACCGGCGGCAGGTCCTCGATGCGGCCCAGCCCCAGGCGTTCCAGGAACGCCGGCGTCGTGCCGTAGAGCACGGGCTGGCCCGGTCCCGGCGCGGTGCCCACGGCGGTGATGTAGCCGCGCTGCTCCAGCAGCCGCACGACGCCGTCGACGTTGACCCCGCGCAACGCGGCGATTTGCGAGCGCGACACCGGCTGCTTGTAGGCGACGATGGCGAGGGTCTCCAGGGCGGCCGAGCTGAGGCGCGAGGACACACCCTCCAGGGCGAAGCGCTCGACGAAGGGGGCCATGTCCGGGTGCGTCTGGAACCGGTATCCCCCGGCGATCATCACCAGCACGAATCCGTGGCCCTCGTCCCGATACCGCGCCGCGAGCTCCTCGCACAGCGCCTCGGCGCGCTCGACGGGCACCTCGAGCAGCTCGGCCAGCAACGTGGGCGCGACCGGCTCCACCGCCGACATGAGCACGGCCTCGATGGCACGGTGTTCCTCGCTCAGCACGGCCAGCAGGGGGTACTCAGCCGTCGTACTCCTCGACGGGCTCCGTCGTGCCGACGGGGGCGAACACCGAGCGCGCCCCGCCGCCCCCGGCCGGGCCCTCGACGCTGCCCTCGCCGAGCACGCTGCCCTCGCCGAGCACGCTGCCCTCGCCGAGCTCGGTGTCCGACAGCTCCGCGTGGGCGGGGTCGGGCCCCGTCCAGTCGACGACGAGGTCGCCGAACGTCTCGCCCTGTACCAGGGTGACCCAGCCTCGCTTGCACAGCTCGAGCAGGGCCAGGAAGCGCACGATGACCTGCATGCGCGAGGTGCAGTGCACGGTGAGCTCCCGGAAGGAGGCACGCCCCTCGAGCGGGAGACGTGCCTCGAGCTCGCCGACCGCCTCCGACACGGTGACCGCCTCCACGGTGACGTGGGCCAGGTCGAGCACGAACGCCGCCCGCGGCGTCATCCCCGACAGGTAGGCAGCGGCCAGGCGCTGCGGGGTGACCCCGGCCAGGAGGTCGGGTGCGAGGTCCCGGAACCGCTCCTCGAGCCCGGCCAGCCGCGGCACCGACCGCGCCGCGCGCTCGGCCATGACCGCGAAGACGTCGGCCGCGGCCGCGTAGGCCTGCAGCTCCAGGAGCCGGGCCAGCAGCCGGTCGCGCTCCTCGAAGCCGCAGAGCTCCTCGTCCTCGTCGACCTCGTCGGGCCCCGGCAGCAGCTTGCGGGACTTGAGCTCGACCAGGATGGCCGCGATCACCAGGAACTCCGTGGCCGCCTGCAGGTCGAGGGGCTGGTGGGCGGCCATCTGGGCCAGGAAGCCGTCGACGATCTCCGCGATGCGGATGTCGTAAACGTCCAGCTTGTGCTCGGAGACGAGCTGCAACAGGACCTCGAAGGGCCCGTCGAACACCGGCGTGGACACCGCAACTGCCACGTCCCGACCCTACCGGGCGCGGGGACGCCCCCCGCGCACCCCCGGCCCCCGCAGGGGCACCCGACGGCGTCCCGTACCATGGCGGGCCATGACCAGGGTGCTCTCGGGCGTCTCCCCTTCCGGCGGGCTCCATCTCGGCAACTACCTGGGGGCCTTCCGCAACTGGGTGCGGGACCAGCACGAGCACGAGGCGTTCTTCTGCGTGGTCGACCTCCATGCCATGACGCTCGAGTACGACCCGGCGACCTTGGCCGAAAGGACGCTGGACGCGGCGCGCTCGTTGCTGGCGGTGGGCCTGGACCCCGAGGTGTGCACGCTCTTCGTCCAGAGCCACGTCCCCGAGCACCCGCGGCTCACGTGGGTCCTCGAGTGCACGGCCACCTTCGGCGAGCTGCGGCGCATGACGCAGTTCAAGGACAAAGGGGGCGAGCAGGAGTCGGTGCGGGCCGGGGTCTTCACCTATCCCGTGCTCATGGCCGCGGACATCCTCCTCTACGACGCCGAGCGCGTGCCGGTGGGCGACGACCAGCGCCAGCACCTGGAGCTGACCCGGGACGTGGCCATCCGCTTCAACAACCGCTACGGCGACACCTTCGTCGTGCCGCAGGCCGCGGTGCCCACGGTGGCGGCCCGCGTGATGGACCTCCAGGAGCCGGAGCGCAAGATGTCGAAGTCGGTGAGCCCGCCGCTCGGCATCGTCTACGTCCTGGACCCGCCCGAGGAGATCGACCGCAAGGTCCGCAAGGCGGTCACCGACACCGAGACCGAGGTGCGCTACGACCCCGAGGCCAAGCCCGGGGTCTCCAACCTCCTCGAGCTGCTCGCCGCGGCCACCGGCGGCGATCCCGCCGTCCTGGCCGCGCGCTACGACGGCTACGGGCCGCTCAAGAAGGACGTCGCCGAGGCCCTGGTGGAGCTGCTCCGGCCGGTGCGCGAGCGCTACGAGGCCCTGGAGCCCGGCGGCGTGCTCGAGGTCCTCGCCGCGGGCGCGGCCAAGGCCCGCACCGTGGCCGCGCCCAAGCTCGACCAGGCCATGCGGGCCGCGGGACTGCTGGCCCCGGCCGGCGGCTTCGCCCCCTGAGCACCGGCGCCACGCGTCCTGGACGCGGCCGCCGGGCGGTGCTGTCGCCCCGTCAGCCGCCGAGGTGCACGACGCCCGCCCACCAGTTCACGACCGGGTTGAGGATCCGGTCGAGCGCGCCCGGGATGAGGATGAGCACGAGCGGCAGGAGCATGGTGAAGGGCCGGATCCGGTAGTAGCGGGGCAGCGCCCGGGCCGGGAGCATCCGCTCGATGACCACCGAGCCGTCGAGCGGCGGCAGGGGGATCAGGTTGAAGGCGGCGAGGACGAC
This sequence comes from Acidimicrobiales bacterium, assembly GCA_035623275.1. Taxonomy (GTDB): domain Bacteria; phylum Actinomycetota; class Acidimicrobiia; order Acidimicrobiales; family UBA8190; genus DASPTT01. The sequence continues at coordinate 73,462 of DASPTT010000127.1, read as the reverse complement.
GTTGATGTACCCGGCGGCGAAGAGGAACTGGGCCCACGTGGGCTGCACGCCCAGGGGGATGACCTTGGTGGCCTCGGGGACGCCGGCCCGATAGGCCACGGCGAACGCCGCGGCGAGCACCATGTTGACGCCGGGGCCCACCAGCGAGACGAGCACGCCCTGGTTGCGGGGGCTGCGCAGACGCGACGGGGTCACCGGCACGGGCTTGGCGTAGCCGAAGGCCCCGACCCCGCTCAGCGACATGATGGCCGGGAGGATGATCGTCCCGAAGGGGTCGACGTGGCTGACGGGGTTGAGCGTGAGGCGCCCGGCGCGCTTGGCGGTGTCGTCCCCGAAGGCGTAGGCCACGGCCCCGTGGGAGACCTCGTGGAGGATCACCGAGGGGATCAGGGCCACGAGGATGAGCAGGGAGAAGCCCTCGATCCGGTGCGAGCGGACCAGCACGATCGCCAGGGCCACGCCGGCGATGACCCAGATCGCCGTGCGCGGGTCGATGCCCGTGCGGCGCGGGGGCGGGGACGGCCAGGGATCGCTCATCGGCTCGGTGTCGGTGCTTCGATCGGACGCGGGATGTCGACCGGTCTCAGTGCTTGGCCGCGCAGTCGATGCAGTAGCGCGCCGCCGGCTTGGCCTCGAGGCGCGCCGGGCCGATCGGGCGCCCGCAGTCCTCGCAGGCGCCGTAGCTGCCGTCACCCAGCTTGTCCAGTGCCCGCTCGACCTCGGCGAGCGTCTCGGTCAGCTTGACGGCCAGGGTCTCCACCTCGCCCCGTTCCGCGGTCACCTGGCTGGAGTCGGCGAAGTTCGAGTCGTAGGTCAGGCTGGTGCTACCCACGCCGAGCTCCTCGAGCTTGGCCTGGAGGTCCCGTCGCTCCTCCTCGAGGAGCGCCCGGTAGTCGACGGTGGAAGCGTCCGGAGCCACATATCGAGATTACTGCGCCGGTCGCCCGACGGCGCGCGGATGGGCCTGCTCGTAGGCACGGCGCAGGTGCTCGGGCGACACCCGCGTGTAGACCTGCGTGGTCGACACCGAGGCATGGCCGAGCAGCTCCTGGACCACCCGGATGTCCGCTCCGTGGGCCAGCATGTGGCTGGCGCAGGAGTGCCGCAGGACGTGGGGGTGGACCCGCCCGGCGAGCCCCGCCCGGGCCGCCCGCTTGCTGAGGACCCCCCACACCCCCTGGCGGGTGAGCCGGCCCCCTCGGGCGTTGAGGAAGACCGCCTCGGCGTCGCCCCGGCGGGCCCAGCGGCGGGGTGCCAGCGCCTCCCGTCCGGCCGGCGACAGCCACTCCCCGAGCGCCCGGCTCGCGCAGCGCCCCAGCGGCACCAGGCGCTCCTTGCTTCCCTTGCCCAGCACACGGACCAGGCCCGTGTCCGAGCCGAGGTCGGCGAGGGACAGGCCCACGAGCTCCGAGACGCGCATCCCGGTGCCGTAGAGCACCTCCAGGATGGCCCGGTCCCGGCGGTCGACCGGGCGGGACCCCTCGGCCGCCGCCAGCAGGGCGAGGACCTCGGGCTCCTCCAGGGCCTTGGGCAGGCGGTCGGGCACCCGGGGGGAGCGCACGTCGCCGGTGGGGTCGGACCCCGCCCAGCCCTCCTCCAGGCGGAAGCGGTAGAGACCGCGCACCGCGGCGACCGCCCGGGCCAGCGACCCGGGCCCGATGCCCAGGGCACGGCGCTCGGCCAGGTGCTCCTCGACGAGGCCGGCGTCGGCGTCGTCGACCGACCGCCCGCGCCGGGACAGGAAGGCCTCGTAGGCGCGCAGGTCCCGGCGGTAGGCGGCGACCGTGTTGGCCGCACGGCCCTGCTCCACCGCCAGCCAGGTGAGGAACTCCTCGGCATCCCGGCTGAGCGGGGCGCGTTCGGCGACGGCACGGGTCACGGCGAGCCGAGCACCTCGCGCGCCAGCATGAGGCCGAGCATCGTCTCGGCGTCGAGCAGCTCGCCGCGCATCACCATGCCCACGGCGTCCTGCAGCGGGAGCTCGACCACCTCCATGTGGCTCTCCTCCGGCCCCTGCCGGCCGGTCGGCACGGGCTGGAGGCCGGTCGCCAGGTACAGGAGGGTGATCTGGTCGCTGAAGCCCGGGGTGTTGGCCACCGCCGCCAGCAGCCGCAGCGCGCCGGCGCGCACCCCGACCTCCTCGCTCAGCTCCCGGCCGGCCGTCACCTCGGGCGGCTCGCCGTCGACGTCGCGTGTGCCCGCCGGGAGCTCGAGAAGGTCGCCGTCGAGGGTGCCCCGGTACTGGCGCACGAGCAGCACGGTGCTCCGGTCGGTGACCGGCACCACCGCCACCGCCCCGGGGTGCCGCACCACGTCACGGGTGAAGACCGTGCCATCGGGCGACTCGAAGCTGGCCTTGACCATGTCGATCCGCCACCCCCGGCACCGGACCTCGGCCCCCGTGCGGCGAAAGCCGCGCGCCGGCAGCAGCCCCCTCGGGCGACCGTCGTCGCTGTCCGCCGCGGCCGGGGTGGCGGGGCCGGCGGTCTCGTCAGGGGGCGGCACCGACGTCGACGTCGATGTCGATGAGTCGTGGCAGGCGACCCTCGGCCCGGGTGAGGGCCGCACCCACGAGCTCCCGGAACAGCGGGTGGGGCCGGTCGGGCCGGCTCCGGAACTCCGGGTGCGCCTGTGTCCCGACCCAGAAGGGATGGCCGGGCAGCTCGACGAACTCGACGAGGCGTCCGTCGGGCGACGTCCCCGAGCACACGAGCCCCGCGCCCTCCAGCCCGGCGCGAAAGCGCGGGTTCACCTCGTAGCGGTGGCGGTGGCGCTCGGCCACGGCCGGCGCGGCGTAGGCGTCGGCCACCACCGTGCCGGGCTGGAGCTGGGCCACGTAGGACCCGAGCCGCATGGTGCCACCCTTGTCCACGACGTTCTGCTGGTCGTCCATGAGGTCGATCACCGGGAAGGCGGTGAAGGGGTCGAACTCGCGTGAGTTGGCACCGGGCATGTCCGCCAGGTTGCGGGCCGCGTCGATGACCATCACCTGCAGGCCGAGGCAGAGCCCGAGGCACGGGACGTGGCGCTCGCGCGCGTAGGTCGCGGCGGCGATCTTGCCCTCGATCCCCCGCTCGCCGAAGCCACCGGGGATGACCATGCCGTCGAGATCGCGGAGCCGGTCCGCGGCGAGGAGGTCGGGGACGGTCTCCGCCTGGATCCATTCGACCTCGACCCTCGCACCATGGTGGAAGCCGGCGTGACGAAGGGCCTCCACGACCGACAGGTACGCGTCGGGGAGATTGACGTACTTGCCCACCACCCCCACGCGCACCGGACGCCGGGCGGCGGCCACCTGTGCGGTCAGCCGCTCCCAACCGGAGAGGTCGATGGCGTGGGTGGCGTCGTCGATGGCGAGCGTGTCGCACACCACGCGGTCGAGACCCTCGTCGTGGAGGACGATGGGGATGTCGTAGATGCTCGGCGCGTCGACGGCCGAGATCACGGCGTCGGCCGGCACGTCGCACAGCAGGGAGATCTTGCGCTTGAGACCGTCGGAGATCGGCTGGTCGGAGCGGCACACGATCACGTCGGGCTGGATGCCCCGGCTCCGCAGCTCGGTCACCGAGTGCTGCGTGGGCTTCGTCTTCTGCTCGCCCGAGGGCGCCAGGTAGGGCACCAGCGTGAGATGGACGTAGCACACGTTGTCGCGCCCCACGTCGTGGCGGAACTGGCGCACGGCCTCAAGGAACGGGACGATCTCGATGTCGCCGACGGTGCCGCCGATCTCGACGATGACCACGTCGACCTGGTCCGAGGCCAGCCGCTGCACGCGCTCTTTGATCTCGTCGGTCACGTGCGGGATCACCTGGACGGTCTTGCCCAGGTAGTCGCCGCGGCGCTCCTTGGCGATCACCGACGAGTAGATGGAGCCGGTGGTGGCGTTGGAGTCGCGGTGGAGGTTCTCGTCGATGAAGCGCTCGTAGTGCCCGAGGTCGAGGTCGGTCTCGCCGCCGTCCTCGGTGACGAACACCTCGCCGTGCTCGAAGGGGTTCATCGTGCCGGGGTCGACGTTGATGTACGGGTCGAGCTTGATCATCGTGACCCGCAGTCCCCGGCACTTGAGCAGCCGGCCCAGCGACGACGCGGTGAGGCCCTTGCCGAGCGAGGAGGAGACGCCACCGGTCACGAAGACGAACTTCGTCACTGGCAGCCTCCTGATGGCATCGGTCTACGGTAGATCACGCCCGCAGGGTACCGGGGGACGCCGCACCCGTCCCACTCCGTGGCCGCGACGGCGTGACCACAGCGCCCGGCGCGCCGGCCAGGAGCTCCTCGGCATGGCGGCGCGCGGTGGCCGAGTCCGGCCGTCCCGAGAGCATGCGGGCGAGCTCGACCACCCTCGCCTCGCCCTCCAGCGCCTCGACGCTGGCCACCGTCCGGCCGGCGACGACGGTCTTGCGCACGGCGAGCTGGTGGCCGGCCAGGCCGGCCACCTGGGCGAGATGGGTGACCACGAGCACCTGGTGGCGCTCCGCCAGCTCGGCCAGGGCACGGCCCACCGACACCGCGGCCTCGCCCCCGACGCCGGCGTCGACCTCGTCGAAGACGATCGTCCCCGGCTCGTCGGTCAGCACGAGCCGCAGGGCCAGCATGGCCCGGGCCAGCTCCCCACCGGAGGCGACCTTCGCCAACGCCAGCGCGGGTTCCCCCGGGTTGGCACCGAGGAGGAAGGCGACGTCGTCGCCGGGGTCCTCGTCCCCCACCGTGACCTCGACGCGCGCGTGGGGCATGGCCAGCACCCGCAGGCGGGCCTCGACCGCGGCGGCCAGCGCCGGTGCGGCCCGCCGGCGCGCCTCGCCCACCGCCCCCTGCGCCGCGGCCAGCTCGTCGGTCGCCTCGCCGAGCGCCGCCTGCAGGGCCCGGGCGCGCTCGTCGACGGTGTCGAGCTCGGCCAGCCGGGTGCGCGCCTCCTGCGCGTAGGCGAGCACCTCGGCGGGCCCCTCGCCGTACTTGCGGCACAGCTCGCGCAGCTGCTGGCGCCGGGCGCGCACCTCGGCCAGGCGCTCCGGGTCGTCCTCCCATCCCTCCACCACGTGGCGAAGCTCGGTGGCGACGTCCGCGGCCTCCGCCTGGATGCCGGCGAGGCGGGCGGCCAGCGCTTCGAGGGGCCGCCGGTCCTCGAGCTCGGCGCGGGCCGAGCCGATGCGGTCGTTGGCGGCGCCGTCGCCGTCGAGCGCGGCGAGCGCGGCGGCGGCCGCCTCGAGGTGCGAGCGCATGGCCGCCAGCCGCTCCTCCTCCACGGCCAGGGACTCGTCCTCGTCGGGCCCGGTGATGGCGGCCGCGTCGATCTCGTGCACCTGGTACCGCAGCAGGTCGCTCTCCCTGGCGCGCGTCCGCGCGTCGCCGCCGAGAGCCTCCAACTCCTCCTCCAGCGCGCGCCGCCGCGCGCGGGCGCGACGGAGCGGCTCGATGTCCACGTGGCCGAAGTGGTCCAGGGCGCGCCGCTGGGCGCCGGCGTCGAGCAGCGCCTGATGGGCATGCTGCCCGTGGAGGTCCACCACACCCCGTCCGGCCTCGTCCAAGGCGGCGAGGGGCGCCATGCGCCCGTCGACCCACGCCCGCGAGCGTCCGCTGGCCGGCACGGCGCGGGCCAGGATGCGCTCGGCGCCCGGGTCGTCCGCCGGCGCCTCGTGGCCCGGCGCCTCGTGGCCCGGCACGTCGTCGCCGAGCGCGTCGGGCTCGAGCACGAAGCGGCCCTCGACGAGCGCCTCGCGCGCACCGGGGCGCACCAGGGTGGGATCCGCCCGGCCGCCGACGAGGAGCTCGAGCGCCTCGACGAGCAGCGTCTTGCCGGCACCGGTCTCGCCCGTCAGCGCGGTCATGCCCGGGCCGAGCTCGATCGCCACCGACTCGATCACGCCGAGGTTCTGCACCCGGAGCTCGACGAGCACGACGGCGGCGGCCCGCTCAGCGGTCGGCCAGGTGGAACCTGGCCCGCAGGATCGCGTGGAAGTCGCGCCCGCCGAAGGTGACCACGCGCGCGGCGACGGCACCGGCGCGCGCCTCCACCGCGTCCCCGGGCTCGAGCTCGGCGATGGTCTGGCCGTCGACGACCAGCACCCCGGCACGCGGCGGGGCGACCTCGAGGCGGATCCACTCCTCGGGCTCGAGCACGAGGGGCCGGTCGAAGAGCATGTGCGGCGAGATGGGGGTGACCACGATCGCCCGCAGCCGGGGGCTGACGATCGGGCCCCGCGCCGAGAGGTTGTACGCGGTCGACCCCGTGGGCGTGGCCACGAGGAGCCCGTCCGCCGCATAGGTGACGAATGGGCGCCCGGCGATGGCCGCGGCCAGCCGCACGGTGTGGCCCGGGACGGTCTTCTCCACGACGGCCTCGTTGAGGGCCACGTACGAGCGGCGCGCGGTGGCCGGCCGCTCCTCGCTGCCGCGGGTCACCGTCACCTCGAGCGTCATGCGCTCCTCGATCTGGTAGTCGCCGGCCACGAACCGCTCCAAGGCGCGCTCCAGACCGGGTGGCTCGACCTCGGTCAGGTAGCCGAGCCGGCCGAGGTTGACGCCGAGCACGGGGACGCCCCGGGGCGTGGCCAACGCCACCGTGCGCAGCATCGTCCCGTCGCCCCCGAGGCTCACGGCGAGATCGGGCGCCGGCTCGGCAAGGTCGAGCGCGGCGTCGCCGACCACCGTCACGGCGCCGCCGCGCGCCTCGAGCCATGTGGTGGCCCGCTCCGCGATCGCTTTCGCCTCGGGTCGGTCCGGGTGCACGACCAGTGCGACGGTCGTCATGGCCGTGTGTCCACCTTCGGCCCCGGTGACTCGGCGACGGCACGGTCGACCATGGACAGAAGTGCGGGCCTGGGGGGTCGGCCCGGCGCCGTCGGCGCGCCCCGGTGGGCGCGGGCATGGAGCAGGTACTCCACGTTGCCGGCCGGGCCGGTCACGGGCGAGGCCATGGCCCCCATGATGGTCGCTCCGCACGCCTCCAGCGCGCCGGCGACGCGCAGCAGCGCGTCCCGGCGGAGCCCGGGGTCCCGGATGACGCCCTTGCCCCGGCTCGCCGCGGCGCGCCCGGCCTCGAACTGCGGCTTCACCAGCACCACGACGTCTGCGTCCTCGGCGGCGAGCTCGCCGCACAACCGTGCCGCCACCGTGACCAGCGAGATGAACGACAGGTCGGCGACCACGAGATCGAAGGGCACGCCGCCCACGGCGGCGAGGTCCAGGGCGCGGACGTTGGTCCGCTCGAGGCTCGTGACCCGCGCGTCGGCGCGCATGCGCTCGTGCAGCTGGCCGCGTCCCACGTCGACGGCGACCACGGCCCGGGCGCCGCGCTGGAGGAGGCAGTCGGTGAAGCCCCCGGTCGACGCGCCGGCGTCGAGGCAGCGTCGGCCCGTCACCGGGACGTGGAACCGGGCCAGCGCGGCGTCGAGCTTGTCGCCACCGCGTGAGACGAAGCGCGGCCGCTCTCCCGCCACCACCAGGGGGTCGCCTCGGCTCACGAGGCGGCCGGGCTTGTCCGCGATCACCCCGCCCACGAGGACGACGCCGTCGAGGACGAGCGAGCGAGCGTGCTCACGCGAGCCGGCGAGCCCCCGTCGCACCAGCTCGGCGTCGAGCCGGTGCCGTGCCGCGACGCGGGTCAGGCGCCCGCCCTCTTCGCGGCGGCCTTCTTGGCCGGCGCCTTCTTCGCGCCCGCCTTCTTCGCGGCGGTCTTCTTCGCGGCGGTCTTCTTGGCCGGCGCCTTCTTCGCTGCGGTCTTCTTGGCCGGGGCCCTCTTCGCGGCGGCCTTCTTGGCCGGCGCCTTCTTCGCGCCCGCCTTCTTCGCCGCACGGCGGCGGCCCGGGCCGCGGCGCGTCGCGGCCTGACCCGCCTTGCGCGCCCGCTCCGAGGAGCGCGCCAGGATCTCGGCCACCCGCTTGGCCAGATCGTCGAGGTTGGTGAGGCCGAGGTCGTCGAGCTGCGAACGCACCTCGTTGCGCACGAGGTGGACGAAGGCCTCCGAGCGCTCACGGCTGAGCCGCACGAGGTCCTCGACCCACTCCTGGGCACGGGTGCGTTCGAACTCGCCGGTCTTGATCAGCTCGCGCACGAGCTCCTCCGCTCGGGCCCGGGTGATCTGGGTCAGGTTCATCCCGGCGTCGATGTAGCGCCGCAGACCTTCGTTCTCAGCCATGGGGCCACGCTAGCCATGGCGTCCTTCCCCAGCAAGGATTCGCGTCACCCGTCGCGTCGGTGCCCCAGGCGGCGGTCGACCAGTGCGGCGAGGTCCGCAGCCTCGTCGTCGGGCTCGACGTCGAGCGCACCGTGCCCGGGCGCGATCACGCCAGAGAGCACCAGCGCGTAGGGGACGCCGAGCCGCCGGGCCAGGAGGCCGTCGGTGGCCGGGCGGTCGCCCACCACCAGGCGGGCGTCGGGCGCCCGGGCGCGCAGGAGGTTCACGATCGGCTCGTGGGGCTTGCCGGCGATCTCCGGGACCGCCTGCGCGGCGGTGGCCACAGCGGCGATGAAGGCGCCCGACCCGGGGAGCAGTCGCTCGGGGGTCGGATGGGTGGGGTCCTCGTTCGTCCCGATGAACCGGGCCCCCATGCGCACGGCCGTGGCCGCGCCGGCGAGCATGTCGAAGTCGAAGCGCCTCGTCCAGCCCACGACCACGGCCTCGGCCGGGCCCTCGGCGACGACCGAGACCCCTCGCGCCCCGAGGGCCTCGAGCATCCCGGCCTCCCCGCAGACCAGGGCGGTCGACCCCGGCTCGAGCATCGACGCGGCCGCCTGGGCGGAAGTCACGAGGTCGCCCGGCTCCGCCGTGATCCCCACCCGAGCGAGGCGAGCAACCAGCTCGTCGAGCGTCGGGGCCGAGTTGTTGGTGGCGAACACGACGCGGATGCCCTCCGCGCGCAGGCGGTCGACCGCCTCGGCCGACCCGTCGATGGCGCGCTCTGCGAGCCACACGACGCCGTCGAGGTCCACCACCCACGTCCCGCCTGCCGCGGCCCCGGCGCGCCCGCCGTCCGCGTCGGCCCCAACCTCCTCGTCGGCCCCAACCTCCTCGTCGGCCATCGAGCCATGTTGGCAGATCGCCACTAGGGTGCGACCCGGCGGCCCGAGCACACAGGAGACCCGTATGCGCTGGAATCTCCCCGTCGAGCAGATGCCCGCGGCGTGGTTCAACGTCGCCCCGCATCTCCCCACTCCCTTGCAGCCACCGCTGCATCCCGCCACCCGCGAGCCGGTGGGGCCGGACGACCTCGCTCCCCTGTTCCCGATGGCGCTCATCGGCCAGGAGGTGAGTGCGGAGCCATGGATCGACATCCCGGGCGAGGTGCTCGACGTCCTGCGGCTGTGGCGGCCCACGCCGCTGGTGCGCGCCCGGCGCCTCGAGGAGGCCCTCGGCACCCCGGCACGGATCTACTACAAGGACGAGTCGGTCTCCCCCGCGGGCTCGCACAAGCCCAACACCGCCGTCCCCCAGGCCTTCTACAACAAGACCGAGGGCGTCACTCGCCTGTCGACCGAGACGGGGGCGGGCCAGTGGGGCAGCGCGCTCTGCTACGCGTCGGCCCTCTACGGCCTGGAGTGCAAGGTCTACATGGTGCGCGCCTCGTACGAGCAGAAGCCGTACCGGCGGGTGATGATGGAGACCTGGGGTGGCGACGTCGAGCCCTCCCCCGTCGACGACGCGGGCCATCCAGGGTCGCTCGGGACCGCCATCAGCGACGCGGTGCGCGACGCGGTCGCACGCCCGGACACGCACTACGCGCTCGGCTCGGTCCTCAACCACGTGCTGCTCCACCAGACCGTCATCGGCCTCGAGGCCCGCTCCCAGCTCGAGCAGGCCGGCGAGGGGCACGTCGATCTGGTGGTGGGCTCGTGCGGCGGCGGTTCCAACTTCGGCGGGATCGCCCTCCCCTTCGTGCCCGACGCGGACGTGGACCTGCTGGCGGTGGAGCCGTCGTCGTGCCCCACCCTCACCGAAGGCCGCTTCGACTACGACTTCGGCGACACCGCCGGCATGACGCCCCTGCTGCCCATGTTCACGTTGGGCCACGACTTCGTGCCGCCGCCCATCCACGCCGGCGGCCTGCGCTACCACGGCGACGCGCCGATCATCTGCAACCTGGTGCGCGACGGGCGCATGCGGGCGGCGGCGTACCCCCAGGGGAAGGTGTTCGAGGCCGCCGTGCAGTTCGCGCGCACGCAGGGCCCGATCCCCGCGCCCGAGACGGCGCACGCGATCCGCGCCGTGATCGACGAGGCCCTCGCCGCCAAGGAGGCGGGCGAGCCCCGCGTCATCCTCTTCTCCTACTCCGGCCACGGCCTGCTCGACCTCGGTGCCTACGACGACTACCTCCACGGCCGCCTGATCGAGACGTGACGCCCCGGTCCCGGGGCGAGGTGGGACTTCCGACCCTGTTTCCCGCGAGGGGCGTCGGGGATAGTGGCACCAGGCCGTCGCCCGACGGCCCGGCGGCGGGGTACCGCCGTCCTGGGCGTGCGGGGGTGGAGCATGCGCGAAGCATCGGGGCAGGAGGCAATCGGCGGGATGTCCTGCACGAGCTGGCAGCGCGCACCGAGGGCCCAGCGCAAGGGCCGGGTGTGCCGTGAGCCGGGGTGCACGACGATCCTGTCCATCTACAACGAGAGCGATCGCTGTGCCCGCCACGACAACCCCGTGATCCGCATCCGCGGCGTCCACATCGCCTGACCCCCGGCCACCTCGCAGCCTTCGCGCCGATCACCGCCGCCGGCGGGCCGCTGGCCGATCAGGGACCGAAGCCGAGACCCAACTCGGGCTGGGAGATGCCGGGCCCGGGCCCCTCGTCCGCGCCGGGCACCGCCCGGCGAGCCGGCCGGGCCGCCCGTCGGGTCGTGGAGGGTGCGCCCGAGCGCCACCGGGTCCGGCCCAGGACGACCCGCACCCGCTCGGCGATGACCGCCTGCTCGTCCCTGGGCAGGTACGCACCCCGGTAGCACCGGGCCAGGAAAGCAGCCAGGGCGGGGTCCTGACGGGCCGTGGTCGACAGGAAATGCTCCTTGACCCCCGGCCGCAGGTGCAAGGGGATGGCAGTGACCCAGGCCGCGCCCGCGGCGGTGCACGCGGAGACCACCTCTTCCACGTGCGGGGGGTCGTCCGACAGACCGGGGATCACGGGTGCCACCAGCACGCCGGTGGTGACACCGGCGTCGACGAGCCGGCGCACTGCCTCCACCCGGAGGCGCGGTCGCGGTGCCCCCGGTTCCGTGCGCCGCCAGACCTCGTCGTCGAGGGTGCCGATGGACACTGCGCAACGAACGTCGGTGCGCGCCGCTGCGGCCTGCAGGACGTCGAGGTCGCGCAGGATGAGGGTGGACTTGGTCAGGATCGAGAACGGGTTGCGGGCGCGCCCGAGCTCCTCGACGATGCCGCGCGTCAGGTGGTACCGGCCCTCGCAGCGCTGGTAGGGGTCGGTGTTGGTCCCCATGGCGATCCCCTCGCCCGACCAGCGCGGGGCGCGCAGCTCTGCCCGCAGCAGCTCCACGGCGTTGACCTTGACGACGATCCTGCGCTCGAAGTCCTCTCCCGCGCCCAGCCCGAGGTACGTGTGGGTCGGTCGTGCGAAGCAGTAACTGCATGCGTGGGAGCAACCCCGGTAGGTGTTGATGGTGAAGCGGAAGTCGAAGGGGGAATTGCGGACCTCGTTGACGATCGTGCGGGCACGCACATGGATGAACTCGAGCCCGCGGTACTCCCCCACGCCGAGGTGCCGCTCGACGAACGCCGACTCGTCGAAGAGCATGGGCTGGCCTCCGTCGTCCTCGGCCAGCCGCCACGGGAACGACCCGGCGGCCGCCGGCGCAGCACCGTCGTCTCGAGACGGGGAGTGCGCGCCGGCCACGGGACCATGGTAGCGAACGTCCGTTCGATATCACCTCTGGGATGGACGCTCCGAGCCGCGTTCATGCAAGGTTCGACGGTGCGCCTCGTTCTCCCGGTGCATGGTCGCCCCCAGGGAGAACCGCTCCCGCCGTGTCCGCCTGCGCCGTGCCGTCATGGCCGGCGCCGTCGCGGCCGCGTCGCTCGGCACCGTGGCGATCGCCCGACCGGCCGGCGCGCAGGCCGCCTACGCCTCCTACCAATGGGGCCTCGACCAGATCCACGCCCAGGCGGCGTGGGCGTCGGGCACGGGCACGGGCGTCACCATCGGGATCGTCGACACGGGCGTCGACCCGGCCCAGCAGGACCTCTCGGGCAAGATCGTGGCCAGCGCCGACTGCATCGGGTCGAACGGCAACCCCGCTGCATGTGTCGCCGGCGGGGCCGACGACGAGGGGCACGGCACCCACGTGGCCGGCATCGCTGCGGCCCGGGGCATCGGGGTGTCGGGCGTGGCACCGCAAGCCGACCTCGTCGTGGCCAAGGCGCTCGACTCCAGCGGCTCCGGGACCCTCGAGGACGTGGCCGGGGGCATCGCCTGGGTGGTCGAGCACGGCGCCCGGGTGGTGAACCTGAGCATCGGCAGCGACCCGGGCTTCGGGGGGATCGACTGCGTCCTCGGCGGGTGCAACGCCTCGGTGCTGGAGGCGGCGGCCGACGCGGCGTGGAACGCGGGTGCCATCCCTGTCATCGCCGCCGGCAACAACGGCGGCACGTTGATCGCCCCGGCCGGGTACGGAGACACCGACGCGGTGATCGTCGCCGCCACCGGCAGAGCGGGCGAGCTGGCCAGCTACTCCTCCCAGCCGGGCAATGCCAAATGGGGGATCGCCGCACCGGGGGGCGACGACAACCCGACCACCCCGGCCTGCGGCACGGCCGACGAGAACGAGATCCTCTCGACGTACTGGACGGCGGCCGACGCCACCAACTGCTACGCCACCCTGGAGGGCACGTCCATGGCGACGCCCTTCGTCACCGGCACGCTCGCCCTGCTGCTCGGACGCGGCCTGAGCCCGGCGCAGGCCGTCCAGGTGCTCCTCCAGACGGCCAACCGATCGGTGTCCTGCAGCGGCTGCGCGGGCGAGGTCGACGCCGGCGCGGCGATGGCATTGGCCGACCAGATCGGACCACCGCTGCCCGGCCCGCCGCCAGCGGTGGCGCCCGCGGGTGCCGGCCACACGACGGGCGTCTCGAGCTACGGCGGGGCGACGCGCACGGGGTCGGCCGCAGCACCCGCCACGACGTCCACGGCACCGCCCCCCGCCGCCTCCCCGAGCGCGACGTCGTCCACCACGACGCCGCGCCTCGAAGCGAGCGCCACGGGCCGTCGTGGCCACGGCGCGGCGGGCGGTGCCGGCACGTGGATCGCCCTCCTGCTGGTGCTCGGAGCGGCCGGCGTCGCCCTGCTGACCGAGCGTGGCCGACGGCGCGCGGCCGCCAGAGGGCTCGAACCGGTCACCGTCGAGGCCGCCGCGCCCACCCCGCCGGACACCGGCACCCACTGGTCGTAGCGGACCACCTCCGGTCCGCGTCCCCACGCGCCCCGGCGCCAACCGGGGCCACCCCTATGCTCGGGCCCCTGCATGCCTGCCGACTCCCGTGACCGCGCGCCCACGTGGGCGGACAGGGTGTCGAGTCTCGCCCGCGGGCCGCTCGCCTATGCCCTGGTGGCGGTCCTGGCCTACGTCCCGATGCTCCTCACCAAGCCGGGCGTGGTCTCCGACGACACCAAGACCTACCTGTACCTCGACCCCGGCAAGTGGCTGCGCTCGGCGGTCTCCATGTGGGACCCCGACGTCGCCCTGGGCACCGTCACCCACCAGAAGATCGGGTACCTGCTGCCGATGGGGCCCTTCTACTGGGCCACCGCGGCGGTCCACCTTCCCGTCTGGGTGGCGCAGCGGCTGTGGCTGGGCTCGATCCTCTTCGCGGCGGCGGCCGGCGTCCTCTATCTCTGCACCCTCTTCGGCATCCACGGCGTGGGCCGCCTGGTGGCCGCGGTCGCCTACGCCTTCACCCCCTACGTCATGCAGTACGCGGGCCGCGTCTCGGTCCTCCTGCTCCCTTTCGCCGGTCTGCCGTGGATGGTGGGCTTCATCGTGCAGGCGTTGCGGCGCCCGGGATGGAAGTACCCGGCCGCGTTCGCCCTGACCGTCGCCCTCGTCGGCGGCATCAACGCCAGCTCGCTCGTCTACGTGGGTGTCGCCCCGCTGCTGTGGCTCCCCTACGCCGTGTTCGTCACCCGCGAGGCGACGGGAGCGCAGGCCTGGCGGACGTTCTGGCGCGCCGGCGTCCTGACCGTCCTGGGGTCCCTGTGGTGGATCTCGGGCCTCGTGGTCGAAGGCGCCTACGGCATCAACATCCTCAAGTACACCGAGTCGGTCCAGGCGACGAGCTCGACCACCGCCGCATCCGAGGTGATCCGGGGGCTGGGCTACTGGTACTTCTACGGCGCGGACCGCCTCGGCCTGTGGACGGCGGCGGCCCAGGAGTTCACCGAGAAGCTCTGGCTCCTGGCGTTGACCTACCTCGCGCCGGTCGCCGCGTTCGTCGCCGCCGCGTGCACCCGCTGGCGCGCCCGCGCCTATTTCGTCGTCCTCCTCGTCGTGGGAATGACCCTGTCGGTGGCGGCCCACCCCTTCGACGACCCGACCGCGGTGGGGTCGCTGGCCAAGGCCGTCATGACCAAGACGACGGCGGGGTTCGCGTTGCGCTCGACCGACCGCGCCACCCCCGTCGTCGTGCTCGCGCTGGCCATGCTCCTCGGTGCGGGGGTCGCCGCGCTGGCGCGGCGCTTCACCCGCGCCGGCGTCCTGAGCGCGGTGACGATCGGCGCCCTGGTGCTGGCCGCCGACGCGCCCCTGCTGGCGGGGCGCACCGTGATCTCGCAATTCTCGCAACCCGCCTCGCTGCCCGCCTACACGGCCGCGGCGGCCGCCCGTCTGAACGCCGGCAATCCCGGCACCCGCGTGTACGCGCTCCCGGGGAACAACTTCGCGGCGTATCGCTACGGCGACACCGTCGACCCCATCTGGCCCGCGCTGCTGACGCGGCCCTTCGTCACCAGGGAGCAGCTCATCCAGGGGTCGCAGGCGACGGCCGACCTCCTCTACGCCCTGGACAACCCACTGCAGCAGGGGACGATGAACTGGGCCGCGCTGGCCCCGATCGCCCGGCTGATGAGCGTGGGTGACGTGCTCGTGCAGTACGACCAGGCCAACGAGCGCTACGGCACGCCCGAGCCACTGGCGCTGGCCCACGACCTGAGCACGGTGCCACCCGGGTTGGCCGCGCCCGTCACCTTCGGGACCCCCACGCTCAACGTGCCCACCATCCCCGTGCTGGACGAGACCGCCTTCGGCCTCCCCCAGTCCGAGGCGCCGCCGCCTCCGCTGGCGAGCTACGCCGTCCCCGGCACCCGACCGCTGGTGCGCGCCGAGCCGCTGCAAGGCGCGCTGGTGGTCGACGGCGACGCCGTCGGGCTCGTGCAGGCGGCGGGCCTGGGACGACTGAGCGGGGACCCCACCGTGTTCTACGCGGCCTCCCTGGCTTCCGCGCCGGGGCTGGCGCACCAGGTGCTCGGTCCCGGGTCGCAGCTGGTGGTGACGGATTCGAACCGCAAGCAGGCCTTTGAGTGGAACAGCCTGCTCGAGAACGTGGGTTACACCCAGACCGCGTCCGAGCACCAGAGCGCCTTCGAATCGAATTACCCGGACATGGCCGTCTTCCCCGGCGCGCCGACGAGCGCGCAGACCACGACGGTCCTCGGCGGCGACGTGGCGTCCGTGTCCGCCTCCGCCTACGGCACGGCCTACACCCTGCGCCCCGAGTTCCGCCCGGCGAACGCCATCGACGGTGACCTGCGCACGGCGTGGGAGACCGAGGGCACCGCCGGCTTCCCCGTCGGCCAGTGGTGGCAGGTCACCCTCAAGGCGCCGACCACGGCGGGCGCCGTCACACTGACCCAGCCCCAGACGTCGACGACCGCCCCGTGGCTGACCAACCAGTGGATCACGAAGGTCACGCTGTCGTTCGACGGAGGCCACCCGGTGACCGTCGACCTCGGTGCGGCGTCGCGTGGACCCGGAGGGGAGACCGTGGTGTTCCCCACGCGCACGTTCCGGACCCTGCGCATCACCATCGACGGCACCAACCTGGCCTCGCACGGGTCGGTGCCGCCGGGCTCGAGCCTCGTGGGCTTCGCGGAGGTCGGCATCCACGACGTCCACGTCGCGCAGGTCGTCAGCCTGCCCACCGACCTGCTCGACAAGCTCGGCACGGCCTCGACCGCTCACCGACTGACCTTCGTCCTCACGCGCGATCGGGTCGCACCGGTCCCGCCGCGCAGCGACCCCGAACCGGCGATGACCCGACAGTTCACCCTTCCGGCGAGCCGGACCTTCAGCGTGTCGGGGACCGCTCGCATCTCGACCCTGGTCCCCGACGCCACGGTCGCCGCGCTGGTCGGTCTGCCCGCGTCGCCCGGCTCGTCCTCGCCCGGCTCCGCGGCCAGCCCCGCGGCGCCGACCGCCACGGTGGTGGCGGCCACCTCCAGCAGCCGCCTGCCCGGGGACCTGCAGGCGACCGCCTACGCGACCCTCGACCACGACCCCACCACGGCATGGGACCCCGGTCTCGGCATCGACGCCTTGGACCACCCGTGGCTGGCCTACACCTTCGACCGTCCCGTCACCCTCGACCATCTCGACCTCCTCGTCGCCTCGGACGCCCAGCACTCCGTCCCGACCGCCGTGACCGTCACGGGCGACAGCGGCAGCACGGTCGTCCCCCTCGCCCCGATCCCCACCACGCCCGGGCGAGGCTCGCAGACGACGGTGCACGTGTCGTTCCCGCCGGTCACCGGGACACACCTGCGCATCACGTTCTCCGCCATCGCGGTCCGCACCACCCAGAGCTACGAGACCTCCCTCGTGACCGGCCTGCCCATCGCCGTCGCCGAGGTCACCATCCCCGGGGTGGCGAGCCCCGCGATGCCGGCGACGATCCCCTCCCCGTGCCGCTCCGATCTGCTCCGGATCGACGGGCGTCCCGTGTCCGTGGAGGTGTCCGGGTCGACCGCTGCCGCCCTCGGCGGCTCGGGGCTCGCCGTCACGCCGTGCGGCGCCGATGCCGGCGGCCTCACGCTCGGGCCCGGGCCGCACCTGCTCGAAGCCGCGGACGGGGCCGGGACCGGCGTCGACCTCGACCAGCTGGTCCTCGACTCCGCACCCGGCGGCGGCCCGGAGCCCGCCGGGTCGAGCGCGCCGGGCCCCGGCACCGGTGCCGGGACGCCCGCCCCCGCCACCGACCCGGCAGGCCCGCAGGTGACGGTCACGTCGCGCACGGCCACGACGATCCGTCTCCGGGTGCGCGGCGCGACGTCGCCCTTCCTGCTGGTCCTGGGCGAGAGCCTCAACACGGGATGGCAGGCGAGCGTCGACGGCGGGCCCGGCCTCGGCGACCCGGTCCTCGTCGACGGCTACGCCAACGGTTGGGAGCTCACGCGTGCCGATCTGTCGGCCGCACACGGCGGCACGCTCGACGTGACCCTGCGCTTCGCGCCGCAGCGCCTCGTGGACGTCTCGCTCGTCGTCTCCGCGCTCACGCTCGCCGCGTGCGCCGCCATGGTGGGCTACGCCCTGGTCCAGGAGCGCCGGGCGCGCCGGTCGGGGGCCGGGCCGGCGCCGGCCGTGCCGGCGGCCGAGGTGCCCGGGCTCGTCTCCCCCCTGGCGGCCGGGCGCCCGTCGGCCAGCGCGATGCGCACGATCGTCGGCACGGTCCTCGCCGGCGCCTGCGCGTGGGCCCTCGGCGGCTGGCTCGCAGGCGTGCTGGTGGCCGCGTGCGTGGCCCTGGCCATGACCACGCGGCGCGGTGGGGTCCTGCTCCGGGCCGGGAGCGCGGTGATGCTGGCGGCCGCGGCCGCGGCGGTGGTGGGGCTCCAGGCCCTCGACCACTTCCACGGGAACGCGGGATGGCCGGGGTTCTTCGACGTCGCCTCCGCCATGGTCTGGGCGGCCGTGCTCCTCCTCGGCGCGGACGCCGGCTTGGAGATGGTCCGCGACGTGCGCGCCGGGCGGGCGAGGCGCGCCGGGCGCGGGGCACGACCCCCCGGCTGACCCTGCGGCGTCAGGCCTCGGCTTCGAGCGCGGCCGGCTCGACGTCGACCACGGCCCCGCCCT
The DNA here is from genome assembly GCA_035623275.1 of Acidimicrobiales bacterium. Lineage (GTDB taxonomy): Bacteria > Actinomycetota > Acidimicrobiia > Acidimicrobiales > UBA8190 > DASPTT01. The sequence continues at coordinate 55,408 of DASPTT010000127.1, read as the reverse complement.
CCGCCTCGGCGCCGTGCGCCTGGGCCGGTCCCCGGGCCGGCGCCTGGGCCGTGGCCAGGGGGCGCGTCGAGGGGATGAGCAGCGTGGCCAGCGCGCCCGCCAGCGCGATGCCCGCGCCGATGGCGAAGGCCCGGCCCAGCCCGGCGGTGAACGCGGCGCGGACGTGCGCCGGTGTGTGGGCACCGGCGGCCAGGAGCCGAGCGGTCTCGGCCGCGGCGGCCGTGGCCAACGCGGCCAGGGCCACGGACCCGCCGACCTGGCGGCTCGTGTTGAGCACCCCCGACGCCAGTCCCGCCTCGCGCGGGGCCACACCCGACATGGCGGCAAAGGCGAGCGGCGTCATGGAAAGGCCCATGCCCAAGGTGGCCAGGACGCTCCCGCCGAGCACGTCGGTCACGTAGCTGCCGGTCGGGCTCACGCGCGACAGCCACGCCAGCCCGATCGTCGCCAGCAGCACCCCGACCAGCAAGGGCGTGCGCGGCCCCAGCCGCGGGACGAGCCGGGCGCTCACCTGGGCGCCGAAGGCGATGGCCGCTGTCTGCGGCAGGAAGCACACGCCGGCGACCAGCGGGCTGAAGTGGAGGACGTCCTGGAGGTACAAGGACTGGAACAGCCACATGCTGAACATGGCCCCGCCCATGAGGAGCATGACGACGTTCGCCCCCACCAGCGAGCGGGACCGGAAGAGGCGGAAGGGCACGAGCGGCGCCTTGGCCACCCGCGTCTCGATGTAGGCGAACGTCCCCAGCAGCACCGCCGACACGGCGAGGGGCACGAGGACGGCCGACGATCCCCAGGGATGGTTCTCCGTCTGCGCGATGGCGTAGACGAGGGCGACCAGTCCGCCCGTCACGCTGAGCGCGCCGCCGGCGTCGAGGGACACGCGCGATCCCTCCACCCGCGACTCCGGGAGCACCACGCGCGCCGCCAGGATGGTGACGATCCCGATGGGCACGTTGATGTAGAAGATCCACCGCCACGTGAGGAGGTCGGTGAGCAGGCCCCCGAAGAGGGCGCCCGACGCGCCGCCGACCGCGGCCATGGAGCTCCAGATCCCGAGTGCGCGGGCGCGTGCGCGGGGCTCGGTGAAAGTCGTGGTGAGGATCGTCAGGGTCGCCGGGGACAGCACGGCCGCGCCGAGGCCCTGGACGGCGCGCGCCGCGATGAGCATGGTCTCGTTCTGGGCCAGCGCGCACAGCAGGCTGGCGCCGGAGAACAGGGCGAGGCCGAAGATGAAGACGCGGCGACGGCCGAAGAGGTCCGCAGCGCGCCCGCCGAGGAGGAGGAAGCCCCCGAAGGCCAATGCGTAGGCGTTGACCACCCACTGCAAGGTGGCGGTCGAGAAGTGGAGGTCGCGCTGCATGGCCGGGAGGGCCACGTTGACGATGGAGAGGTCGAGGACGACCATGAACTGCCCGATGCACACCACCAGCAGCAGCAGCCAGGAGGGATAGGTCCGTCGGAGGGGCGTGGGGAGAACGAGGTCGTCGGCCATCGCCCGATTCTCCCACCCTCTGCGCCCGGCGGCTCCGTACCATGGCCGGGTGGGCACGACACCCCGCCTGCTGGTCGTCCACCACACCCGGACGGGCTCCACCGGCGTGCTGTGCGACGCAGCCGTCCGTGCGGCCCGCGACGCAGTGGGCGATGCCGTCGAGCTGCGGGTCCTCGATGCCTTTGCGGCCGGGGTCGAGGACGTCGAATGGGGCGACGGCATCCTCCTCGCCACCCCGGCGCGCTTCGGGTACATGTCCGGCGCCCTCAAGGACTTCTTCGAGCGCATCTACCACCCGTGCCTGGAGACCACCGCGGGCCTCCCCTACGCCCTGATCGTCAAGGGCGACACCGACGTGGAGGGCGCGCTGGCCAGCGTCGAGCGCATCGCCACCGGCCTGCGCTGGCGCCGGGTCCTGCCCCCCGTCACCGTCGTGGGCCCGCTCGCCCCCGCGGACCCCGAGCGCGCCGCCGAGCTGGGGGCGACCTTCGCGGCGGGGCTCGAGGCCGGGATCTTCTAGAGCGGCGGCCCGTCGAAGGCGTCGACGGTGGCGAACGAGGCCACGGGCTCGCGCCGCAGCCGGGTCGGCTGGTGCACCGGGCGGCCGACGGCCAGCACCGCGGCCAGGGCGAAGTGCTCGGGCACGCCCAGCGCGGCAAGGACCTCGGGCTCGTGTCGGGTGGCCATCGTCGTCATGACCCCGGCCAGGCCCTCGGCGCGTGCGGCGAGGAGGATGCTCCAGGCGAAGGGGTAGATCGACGCGCCGCCGGCGAGCGTGTAGCGGTCGAAGCCCCGGTCCACGGCCGCCAGGCGGCGGAGATCGGCCAGGAGCACGAGGAGCACGGGGACCTCGTCGAGGTGCTCGGCGAACCCACCCGGGCCGGTCGCGGCCGCGGCCGCCTGCTCCCCGGCGCCGGCCAGGGCCGAGCGCTCGGCCTCCAGGTCGGTGACCGGCGCCCAGGGGGTCAACCCGGCAGCGGCCATGGCCAGGTACTGGTACCAACCCGGCAGGTAGGCGTCGCGCACGGCGCGCTTGCGGTCCGGGTCGCGCACGACGACGACCTTCCACGCCTGGCGGTTGCCGCCGTTGGGCGCGAAGCGGGCGGTGTCGAGCAACCGGTGCACCACCTCGTCGGGCACGGGCTCGTCGGTGAAGGCGCGGACGGCACCGGTCGTGCGCAGGGCGTCGATCAGCTCCACGCGGAGACGGTACCGCCCGGACGGGGCGCCCCGCCGATGACCTTGTGCTCTAGCGGCGTGGCCGCGGTCTTTGCATGCTGCGTCCAACGGGGTGCCGACGAGCGCGCCGCCGGAGGCGTCGCCATGCGACCGATCAAGTGGTTCGAGGAGCTGAGCCTGGCCGACGTGGGCAGCGTCGGGGGCAAGGGTGCGAACCTGGGCGAGCTGACCCGGGCCCGGCTGCCCGTCCCCCCCGGCTTCGTCATCACCGGCGAGGCCTATCTCGACGCGATCGAGCGGAGCGGGGCGCGCCAGCGCCTGACCGACCTGGTGGGGCGCGTCGATCCCGACGACCCCCACAGCCTGGCCGACGCCGCCGCCGAGGCGCAGGCGATCCTGCGCGCCACGCCGGTCCCCGACGACCTGGCCGCCGCGGTGCTCGACGCGTACCACCACATGGGCCCCAACATGCGGGTGGCCGTGCGGTCCTCGGGCACGAGCGAGGACACCGAGGGCACGTCTTTCGCGGGGATGAACCAGACCTTCACCAACACGATCGGCGACGAGGAGCTGCTGGCGCGCATCGTCGACTGCTGGGCGTCGCTCTACGGCCAGCGCGTGATCTCGTATCGGGCCACCCAGGGCGTGACGGAGGAGCCGACGCTGGCGGTGATCGTCCAGCAGATGATCCCCTCGGAGCGATCGGGCGTCATGTTCACGGTGGATCCCTCCACCGGCGACCCCACGCACATGGTCATCGAGGCCGCCTTCGGCCAGGGCGAGGTGGTGGTGAGCGGCATGGTCGAGCCCGACACCTACCTGGTGGCCAAGGCCCCGCCTGCCTTCTTGCACGTACGGGTCGGGCACAAGGCCATGCAGATCGTGCGCGGTCCCGACGGACACGATCTGGAGATCGCCCTGGGCCCCGAGCAGTCCACCGCCCGCGTCTTGACCGACGACGAGGCCCTGCGCGTGGCCGAGCTGGGGCTGGCGGTCGAGCGCCACTACGGGTCGCCCCAGGACGTCGAGTGGGCCCTGGCCGCCGGGCAGATCTACCTCGTCCAGTCACGTCCCATCACGACCCTGGCGGGCGGGGGGGCGATACCTGCGCCCGGCGCGGGCGGCGCCACCGGCGCGGCGGCCCCCGGGGAGCCCCGGGTGCTGCTCAACGGGCTCGCCGCCTCGAACGGACGGGCCGCCGGGGCAGTGCGCGTCCTGCAGTCGGCCGATCAGTCCGACCGTCTGGCACGCGGCGAGATCCTGGTGGCCCCGATGACCAGTCCCGACTGGGTGCCGACGATGCGCCGCGCCGCAGCCCTCGTCACCGACGGTGGGGGCATGACGTGTCACGCGGCCATCGTCAGCCGCGAGCTGGGCGTTCCCTGCGTGGTCGGCACCCGCAACGCCACCACCGTCCTGCGCGACGGCGAGCTCGTGACCGTCGACGGGGCCCAGGGCCTCGTCTACGAGGGTGACCTGACCGCGGCGCCCAGCGCGCCGACCACCGCCGTCTCGGCCGCCGCGGCCCCGGGCCCCGGTCTCCTCGCCGGGGCTGCGCCGCGGGCGCCTGAGGAGCCGCCGGTGATCGCCACCAAGCTCTACGTCAACCTGGCCATCGCCGAGCACGCCGCCGAGGTGGCCGCCATGGCGGTGGACGGCGTGGGGCTGCTGCGGGCCGAGTTCATGGTGGCCGACGCCCTCGGCGGTGTGCACCCCCGCCTGCTGCTCGAGCGCGGCGAGGAGAAGGCGTTCGTCGACACCATGGCCGCCTCGATCCTCCAGATCACCCGCGCCTTCAACCCGCGCCCCGTCGTCTACCGGAGCATCGACTTCCGGAGCAACGAATTCCGGGCCCTGGAGGGCGGCGACCGCTACGAGCCGCACGAGGAGAACCCGATGATCGGGTACCGGGGGTGCTACCGCTACACCAAGGAGCCCGACCTCTTCCGCCTCGAGCTCGAGGCCCTGGGCCGCGTGGCCGAGGAGACGCCCAACCTGCGGCTCATGATCCCCTTCGTGCGCACGCGCTGGGAGCTCGAGGCGTGCCTCGACGTCATCGACTCGAGCCCGGTCGCCGACCGCAGGAGCCTGCCGGTGTGGGTGATGGCGGAGGTCCCCTCCGTCGCGTACTGGATCCCCACCTACGCCTCCATGGGCATCGAGGGCGTGTCCATCGGGAGCAACGACCTCACCCAGCTCGTCCTGGGCGTGGACCGCGACTCGCAGGTGTGCGCGGACCTCTTCGACGAGGCCGACCCCGCCGTGCTCGACACCATCTCCCGCATCGTGACGGCCTGCCACGAGGCGGGGATCACGTCGTCGCTGTGCGGCCAGGCGCCGTCGAACCGCCCGGAGTTCGCCGAGTACCTGGTCCGGCTGGGCATCACGTCCATCTCGGTGAACCCCGACGCGGTCGGGGCCGTGCGCCGGTCGATCGCCCAAGCGGAATGGCGCATGGTGCTCGAGTCCGCGGCCCCCGGACGCGCCGGCGCGCCGAGCGCGCTCAGCCCGCGCCATCGCGCCGGGCCGGCACCGGCCTAGGTTCCCGGGCCGGTCTCGGGCCAGAGCTCCTCGGGCTCGCGGCCCTTGGTCTCGGGAAGCAGGAGGAAGAGCGCGGTCGTGGCCAGCACGGGCAGGAACGTGATCGCCCCGGCGATGCCGAAGCGCCGCCCGACGTCGGCCACCGCGCCGAAGACCAGCAGGCCGACCACCGCGCCGATCACCCCGGCGAAGACGTTCCACCCCGCCACCGAGGCGCGCACGTCCGTGGGGAACAGCTCGTTGGCCAACGCGCCGCCGGCGGGCGCGAAGGTCGACGCGGCGAACACGCCGAGCTCGTAGCCCACGACCAGCGCGGCACGGGACCCGCTGTAGGCGACGACCCCGAAGGCGCACATGGCCACCATGGCCAGCGCCCCGGCCGGGCGCCGCCCCATGCGGTCCGCCAGCCACCGCCCCAGCAGGAGGCCGGCCAGGCCCACCGGCGCGGCCAGCACCACCATGCCGGCGGTGTCCGGATGCGACAGGCCACGCACGTTCTCGGCGTAGACGAAGAGGAAGCTGTTGGCCGGCCCGGTGACGATGGACACGGCGAAGGCCAGCGCGGCGACCACCGCCAGCCGAGCGCGATAGGGCCGCTCGACCGCCCCCAGCACCGGGACGGGGTGCTCGGCATGCGCCTCGGCCAGGGCGAAGCGGTCGGGCTCGGCCACCCATCGGCCGATGAGGGGCAGGAAGGCCAGCGGGACGACGGCGAGGGCGAAGACCCCCCGGAAGCCGAGCGTGCCCTGCCCGATCCCGTGGAGCACGGCGGTGAGCCCGGCACCCACGCCGTACCCGGCGGCGATGAGGGCGATGGCCTTCGCCCGGTCCGCGCTGGCGGTGTGCTCGGCGGCGCCCACCTGGCTGATCGCCGCGGCGGCGCTGAGCAAGGGCCGGCCCAGCGCGAAGACCACGACGAACCACCAGTACCCGGGGCTCAGCGCGGCCCCCACGGTGAAGGCGAGGCCCGCCGCGCAGGTCGTGAGCAGCACCCGCCGCCGCCCGAGGCGGTCGGCCACGCCGGCCAGCGGCAGCGCGCCGAGAGAGGCGAGGCGGATGATCGCCAGGCCGACGCCCAGCTCCGTGCCCGACAGCCCGGCCTGGTCGGCGATGGTCGTGCCGTGCACGATCCGCCCGAAGCTGCGGGCCACGTCACCCAGCGCGGCCACCGCCCCGAACTGGCCGAAGCCCGCCGCCAGCGCCACCAGGGCCAGGGCCACGACCTTCGGGTCCCTCCAGCCCACCAGGTGCAGGCGGAGCCGGCCCCGGGGCGTGCCGCCGCCTCGCCCGGTGGGCGGATCAGTGGCGTTGGTCCCTATCTCCATGGCGGCCCATTCCTTAGCCTGGCCATATGACGACCGGTGTCCGAGCCGCCGGATGAAGGCCGGCGACGAGGTCGTCGTCGACCGCGCGGGCCTCGACCGGCTCGTCGACGCCCTCCATGCCCGCGGGATGCGCACCGTCGGCCCGGTAGTCCGCGACGGGGCCATTCTCCACGACGAGCTGACCTCGCCGGCGGACATGCCCGAAGGCTGGCACGACACGCAGGCCCCGGGCGCCTACCGGATCGTGCACCACGACGACGACCCCCGGCTGTTCGCGTGGGCGGTCGGGCCGACGTCGCTCAAGGCCCAGGCCTTTCCGCCGCGCGCCGTCGTATGGCGCACCACCGGGTCCACCCCCCAGCCCACGGAGCCACGGCCGCTCGCCGTCGTCGGCGCCCGGCCCTGCGAGCTCGCCGGCCTGGCGGTGCTCGACGCGGTGCTGGCCGGCGGCCGTGTGCCCGATCCCGACTACGCGGGGCGGCGCGCCGGCACGTTCGTGGTGGCGGCCGACTGCGGCTTCCCGTCGGGCAGCTGCTTCTGCGTGTCCATGGGGACCGGCCCGGATGCCGGCGCGGGGTACGACCTGGCGCTCACCGAGCTGTCGGACGACGACGGCCACCGCTTCTTGCTCCGCGTCGGCACCGAACGCGGCGCGGCGGTGGCCGAGGGCCTCGGCGGCCGCCCGGTGACCGCGGTCGACCGCGCCGCGCGCGACACCCTGCTGGACCGGGCACGAGCCTCCATGGGGCGGTCCCTCGACACCGAGGACCTGCCGGCGCTGCTCGCCGCCACCCTCGAGCACCCCCGCTGGGACGACGTGGCCGAGCGGTGCCTGGCCTGCGGGAACTGCACCATGGTGTGCCCGACGTGCTTCTGCTCCACCGTCGAGGACGTCTCCGACCTCGACGGGTCCCTGGAGCGCACCCGGCGTTGGGCGTCGTGCTTCGAGGAGCGCCACTCGTACCTCCACGGTGGCGCGGTGCGCGCCACGACTCGGTCGCGCTACCGGCAGTGGCTCACCCACAAGCTCGGCACCTGGCACGATCAGTTCGGCATGTCGGGGTGCGTCGGCTGCGGGCGCTGCATCACCTGGTGCCCGGTGGGCATCGACATCACCGAGGAAGTCGCGGCGATCCGCGCCGATGCCCGCCCGGCGCGCGCCCAGACGGGATCGGAGGAACGGTGACCGAGGACATCGCCGAGCTCGTGGCCCACCATCCGCTGCTGGCGGGGCTCCCCGGGGACACGATCGACCACGTCGCCGGCTGCGCCCGCAACGTGGCGCTGGCCGCCGGCGAGCTCCTCTTGGCGGAAGGAGAGCCCGCCGACACGCTCTACCTCCTCCGGCGGGGCCGCGTCGCGCTGGAGGTGCACGGACCGGGCCGCGGCCGGCTGGTGGTGGAGACCCTCCGTCCCGGCGACGCGGTGGGCTGGTCGTGGCTCTTCCCGCCCTATCGCTGGCACTTCGACGCGCGCGCGCTGGAACCGGTCGGCGCCATCGCGCTCGACGGCGCGTGCCTGCGGGCCAAGGCGGACGAAGACCCCGCCTTCGGCTACGAGCTCCTGCGCCGCGTGAGCGCGGTGATGCTGGAGCGGTTGCAGGCCACGCGACTGCGGCTCCTCGACCTCTACGGACGCGATGGCGACTCCTGACACGCTCCCCCGCACCGCCCACCCGCTGGCGCCCGTCGCCCACGAGGTGGTGGCCACCCGCCGGCTCACGAACGACGTCGTCACCCTGTCGCTGGCCCCGGTGGCACCCGAGTGCAGGCTCCCGGGGTGCAAGGCGGGCCAGTTCAACATGCTCACCGCCTTCGGAGTTGGCGAGGTGGCCATCTCGGTCAGCAGTGCCCCCGATGCCACCGTCCTCGAGCACACCGTGCGCGACGTGGGCGCCGTCACGCACGCGCTGTGCGAGATGCCGGTGGGCGCCACGGTCGGGGTGCGCGGCCCGTTCGGGACCGACTGGGGCATCGAGGGGCTCGACGGCCGCGATGTCGTCGTGGTGGCCGGCGGGATCGGCTTGGCCCCCCTGCGCGGGGCGCTGGAGGCGCTGGCCACGCGTCGCCCGGTCGAGGGTCCCCGGGGGCGGCTGGCCGTGGTGGTGGGGGCCCGCGCACCGGACCAGCTCGTCTTCGTCGACGACCTGGCGCGCTGGCGGGACGCGGGCGCACACGTGGAGACGACGGTCGACGTCGCCCAGCCCGGGTGGGAGGGGAACGTCGGCGTGGTCACGGCGCTGTTGCCGGGGCTCCCCTTCGACCCGGGGACCGCCCTGGCCCTGGTGTGCGGTCCCGAGGTGATGATGCGCTTCGCCATCCGCGCCCTGGTCGACCGGGGCATGGGGCTCGAGCAGGTGCGCGTCTCGCTGGAGCGCAACATGCAGTGCGGCGTGGGCTGGTGCGGCCACTGCCAGCTCGGCCCCCTCCTCCTGTGCCGTGACGGTCCCGTGCTCGCCTGCACTCCCGACATCCTGCGCCTGTTGGCGCAGCCCGAGCGATGACCGGCCCGGGGGTGCGGCGCCCGACGCTGGCCGTGTGGAAGTTCGCCTCCTGCGACGGCTGCCAGCTGACCCTCCTCGACTGCGAGGACGAGCTGCTGGCGCTGGCCGAGACGATCGAGATCGCGCACTTCACCGAGATGTCGCGTGCGTCGGTGGCCGGGCCCTACGACCTCTCCCTGGTGGAGGGGTCGATCACCACCCCGGACGACGCCCGTCGCATCCAGGAGGTGCGGCGCCAGTCCCGCACCCTGGTCACCATCGGCGCCTGCGCCACGGCGGGCGGGATCCAGGGCCTGCGCAACTTCGTCGAGCCCCATGCGTACGTCCCGACCGTGTACGCCCATCCCGAGTACGTCCACAGCCTCGCCACCTCGACCCCCGTCGCGGACCATGTGCAGGTCGACTTCGAGCTCCACGGCTGCCCCATCGACCGCCGCCAACTCCTCGAGGTGATCACGGCCTTCCTCGCCGGGCGGCGCCCGGTCGTCCCCGGCCATACCGTGTGCCAGGAGTGCAAGGCCCGCGGCACCGTCTGCCTGCTGGTGGACCGGGGCGTCGCCTGTCTGGGCCCGGTCACGCGCACCGGCTGCGGCGCCCTGTGCCCCGCGCTCGACCGCGGCTGCTTCGGCTGCTTCGGCCCGTCCGAGTCGGCCAACACCGGCGCCCTGGCGCGCCGGCTCCGATCGCTCGGGGTCGCGCCCGTCGACGTCAGCCGGCTCTTTCGCACCTTCAACGCCGGCGCCCCCGCCTTCCGAGAGGAGAGCCTCGAGCATGACCGGCAATGACATGGGCGGCAATGACATGACCGGCAGTGACATGACCGGCAATGAGCAGGCACGGCGCGTGGCGGTCGACGGCCTCGCCCGTGTCGAGGGCGAGGGGTCCCTGCGCGTCGAGGTCCGGGACGGGGCCGTCGCCGAGGTGGCCCTGGAGATCTTCGAGCCCCCGCGGTTCTTCGAAGCCCTGCTGGTGGGCCGGCGCTTCGACGAGGCGCCCGACATCACGGCGCGGATCTGCGGGATCTGCCCCGTCGCCTACCAGATGAGCGCGTGCGCGGCCGTGGAGGATGCGCTCGGGTCGTCCCCCGACCCCCGCGTCGGCGCCCTGCGCCGCCTCCTGTACTGCGGCGAGTGGATCCAGAGCCACGCCCTGCACGTGTACCTGCTCCATGCGCCCGACTTCCTCGGCTGCGCCGACGCGGTCGCGCTGGCGGAGCGGGACCGGCCGGCGGTCGAGCGCGGGCTGCGCATCAAGCGGACCGGGAACGCGCTCATGACGGCGGTGGGCGGGCGCGCCGTGCACCCGGTGAACGTGCGCGTCGGTGGCTTCTACCGGGCCCCTGACGCGCCGGAGCTGCGCGCCCTCGCCGAGCCGCTGCGCCGGGCACGCGACGACGCCCTGGCCACCGTGGCCTGGGTGGCGGGCTTCGACTTCCCCGACGTGGAGGCCGAGTACCGATTCGTGGCGCTCCACCACCCCGAGCACTACGCCGTCGAGTCGGGCAGCGTGATGACCGGCGACGGCCGATCCCTCTCACCGGGCGAGTTCAACGACCTCGTGGTCGAGGAGCACTCGTCGCGTTCCACCGCCCTGCACGCCCGGATCGAGGGACAGGACCCGTACCTGACGGGCCCCTTGGCCCGCTACGCGCACAACGGGTCACAGCTGCCTCCCGTCGCGCGCGAGGCGGCGGCCGCCGCCGGCCTCGGTCCCGTCTGCACCAACCCCTTCCGCAGCATCGTGGTGCGCGCGGTGGAGCTGGTCTTCGCCTGTGACGAGGCCCTGGCGCTCATCGACGCCTACGAGCCACCGGACCCGCCGGCCGCCGTCGTCCGTCCGGGGCCCGGCTCGGGCACCGGGGCCACCGAGGCACCGCGAGGGCTCCTGGTCCACCACTACGACCTCGACGGCGCGGGCGACATCACCCGGGCGCGCATCATGGCCCCGACCTCGCAGAACCATCTGTCCATCGAAGCGGACCTCGCCCGGGTGGCGGGCGCGTCCCTCCACCTGCCCGACGAGGAGCTCACGCTCCGATGCGAGCAGGCCGTGCGCAACCACGACCCCTGCATCTCGTGCGCGGCGCACTTCCTCGACGTGCAGGTAGTGGGTCGGTGAGCCCCCGCCCCCGCGTGGTGGTCGCCGGCATCGGCAACGAGTACCGAAGCGACGACGGCGTCGGCCCCGTGGTGGCGCACGCCGTGGCGGCGCGCGCCGGTGCCCCCGGCAATCCCGACCCCGGCACCACGGCCGAGGTCCTCGCAGGGATCGCCGACCCCCTCGACCTGCTCGGGCGATGGGACGACGCGGCGCTGGCGGTCATCGTCGACGCCACCCGCTCGGGCCCCCCGGGAACGGTCACCCTGGTAGAGCTCTCCGGCCCCGAGGCCGCCTCAGAGCCCCCTAGCCTGCCGCGCCAAAACGACCCGAGCCCGCCCACACCGGGGCACACGGGCGGCCCGTCCAGCACGCACGGCTTCGGCGTCGTACGCGCCGTCCGCCTGGCCCGCGCCCTGGGTCACGGCCCGGCCCGCGTCGTCCTCGTGACGGTGGCCGGCGCGGCCTTCGGACGCGGCACCGGCCTCAGCACCGAGGTGGCCCAAGCCGTCCCGGACGCCGTCGCTCTCGTCCTGGCGACCGTGGCGGCCGCACAGCGCCTCAGGTCCGCCGGACGGTGACCTTCGTGGTCGTCTCCTTCGGCACGGCCGGCAACGGCACGCGCACCTCGAGCACCCCGTCCTTGTAGGTCGCGACCACGTCGGCGTCCTCGACCCCCTTGGGGAGCAGGATGTCGCGCTCAAAGGAGCCGTAGCGGAACTCGGAGCGATAGCCCTCCTTGTCCTTGTGCTCCTCGCGCGCCGAGCGCTGGGCCCGGATGTGCAACATGCCCTCGCTCACGGTGACCTCGACGTCCTTGTCCGGGTCGACGTCGGGCAGCTCCGCCCGCACCACCATGGCGTCCCCGTCCTTGAACTCCTCGACCCGCAGCCAGCCGCCGAGATCGGCGTCGAAGTCGAACATCCGCCGCCACCGCTCCGGCAGAGTCCAGTCGAGGCCCATTCGGTCTCGTCGCATCAGGGTCATGGAATCCACCTCCTTCCCTACACCAGGCGGGATTCAGCGGCCCGCCCTACGTCGACCATGCGCCCCGGCCTCCAGGACGACCAGGGACCAAGGTCCCGGTGCGCACCGGGGGTGCGCGCCGTCAGGGCACGTCAACAGGCAAAATGGGTGGAGCGACCTGGGCTCGGGGGGTGTCGCTCCGCCCACTCGGTCACGAACCCACGCGTATGGACGAGCCTGTCACCTCCCACCGTCACATCCCCGCCCTCGACGGCCTGCGGGCGCTGGCCGTGGTCGCCGTCATCGCCTATCACCTGGGCCTGGGCTGGGCCGGGGGCGGGTACCTCGGCGTCGACCTGTTCTTCGTACTATCGGGGTACCTCATCACGGGCCTGCTCCTCGAGGAACGCGGGCGCACGGGGACGATCCGGCTCGGGGCGTTCTGGGCCCGCCGGGCCCGCCGACTGCTGCCCGCGCTCCTGCTCGTCCTCGGCGCCATCGCGCTGTACGCGGCGCTCGGCGGCCCCGGCGTCAACCGCGGCGCCTTGCGGGGCGACGGGCTCGCTGCGCTGTTCTACGCGGCCAACTGGCACTTCATCGCCGGGCACAGCACCTACTTCGCCCAGTTCACGACGCCTTCCCCGCTCGAGCACACGTGGTCCCTCGCCATCGAGGAGCAGTTCTACCTGCTCTGGCCGTTGCTGCTCCTGGTCCTCCTGCGCGCCGGAGGCCGCCGCTGGCGGCCGCTGGCCGTCACCGTCACCGCGGTCGTCGCCGTGGCCTCCGCCACGGCCATGGCGCTGCTCAGCGCCGGGAACGTCGACGTGACCCGCGCCTACTTCGGCACCGACACGCGCGCCTTCGAGCTCATGGCCGGCGCGCTCGCCGCCATGGCGGTGTCCGGACGCGGCGCGCCCAGCCGACGGGCGACCCAGGTCCTGCGCATGGCGGGGCCCCTGGCGCTGGCCGCGCTCGTCACCGGGTGGTGCGTTCTGGGGGGCCCGCCCCGCTGGATGTTCCACGGCGGGTTCGTCGTCGCCGCCGCACTCGGGGCCCTCGTCGTGCTGAGCGTGTCGTGCGACGCGCGCGGACCCTTCGGCCGTGCCCTGTCGTGGCGGCCGGTGGTCTGGGTCGGTGCGATCTCCTACGGCCTGTACCTGTGGCACTGGCCGGTGTTCGTCGCCGTCACCCGCTCCACCACCGGGATGCCCGGCTGGGCCGTCGACGCGGTGCGCCTGGCCGTCACCGTGACGCTGGCCACGGCCAGCTACTACCTCGTCGAGCGCCCGGTCCGCCGCCACGGCCTGGCCGGGTGGCGCCGGGTCCTGGCCCCTACGGCGGTCGGCGTCACCGCCGCTGCGGTGCTGGCGGCAACGGCCCCCGTGGCCGCAGCGGGCGCCGCCGCGCCCCCCGCCCCCGGCACGTCGGCCGTCCCCGTCGTCTTCCACGTGCCGCCGCCGGCGGGCCGGCCGCTGCGGGTCATGCTCATGGGCGACAGCGTGATGGACCAGACGACCTCCGCCTTCACCGCCGCCTTCGCCGCCGCCGGCGGGGCCCAGGTCCAGAGCGTGGCCTTCCCGGGCTGGGGCCTGGCCCGCGACCCCAACGCGCTGGCCGAACTGGCCGACGCCGTCGCCCACATCCACCCCGACGTGGTCATCGGCACCTGGAGCTGGGACTGGCAGCGAGCCAGCGCCGACCCCGTCGCCTACCGAGCGTTGCTCGAGCGCGCCCTGGCCACCCTGCTCGCCCCTGGTGACGGGGTGCACGGCGTGGTCCTGCTGTCGTTCCCCCGCAACGGGTCCCTGCTGTTCCAGAGCGCCGCGCAGTCGGCGGCAACCGAGAAGGCCCGTCAGCGCTGGAACGCCATCGCCACGGCCGAGGCGGCCGCCCACCCCGGTACCGTCGCTTTCCTCCCGGTGGCCGACACCGTCGCGCTGGACGGACGCTTCTCCCCGTGGCTGCCCTCGGCCGCCGGCACCTGGGTGCGGGTGCGCGCGCTCGACGGCGTGCACCTGTGCCCCGCCGGCGCGGCGCGCTACGTCGGCGCGGTGCTGGCGGACGTCCACGCCGCCTGGTCGCTGCCGGCACCGTCGGGCGCGTGGTGGAACGGCCCGTGGGTGCACGACGGCAAGTACGAGATCCCGCCGGGGAACTGCCCCGATGACCACCCGAGCGCGTCGTTCGTCCGGTCCAACGCGGCCGCGGCGCGCCGTGCGTCGCAGCCCCTTGCGTCGCAGCCCCGTGGGTCTCAGCCCAGGTAGGGCTGCTCCTGGGCCCAGGTGAAGTCCGCGGGCGGCGACCCGGAGGTGTCCACCAGCAGCTCGGTCAGGCTGGGCATGCCCTGGTACCCGTGCGCGTCGTAGCCCGCGCCCAGCACGCAGGGGTTGCACGCCATCGGCAGCAGGATGTTGTGGCGGTGCCCCCAGCAACCCGACGAGTCGGAGGGCGAGCACTCGATGTTCGACGAGCCCGGCCCGTCGTCGTACATCCAGTAGTAGAGCGCCTCGAGGGGGTTGCCCATCTCCCCGGCCCAGTTCGAGCCCCACTCCGTGAACGGGTAGCCGGCCGGGGGGGAGGGGTCCTGCCCGGTGGCGGCCCCCTGCTGCGCGGCGCCCTCGAGCCCCGTCGCCATCTCCGACAGCGGGGCCATGCCCCGCGCCGTGCGCTCGAGGTTCGTCATGACGAAGGTCTGCTGCTGGGCGGTCAGCGAGTACCAGTTCGACGGCAGCGCCATGGGGGCCACGCCCTCGTGGGCGCGGCCGTTGTTGATCGCGGCCAGCGTGGCGTCGACGCACCCCGACGAGTCGTCGTAGGCGGTGCCCGAGCACGAGTCGAGGAAGTCGGGCGACGGCGGGATGTTGGCCGCGGGGTCCGGTGGCCGGACCGTGACGCGGGCCGCCGTCGGGGCCGGGGGCGGCACCGGCGCGGGCGCCGGTGCGGGCGTGGGGGCCGGGGGCGGCGCGGGGAGGGTGGTGGTCGGGGCCGGCGGCGGGGGCGGGGTCGGCGCCACCGGCGCGGCCGGGGCGGCATGATGCGGTGCGTGGAGGGGTGCGGTCAGCCGTGCCTCGGTCACCGTGGCGCTGAAGGTCGCAGGGGTGTCGAAGTGCGCGGCGAGCGCCACCAGGGCCAGGACCTCGCCGACGACCAGGGCGGCGGCGACGCGGCCCCGACGCCCCGCCGGCAAGATCCGCCACCGCGCGGCGCGCCGCACTCCCGCCTCCTCCATGGCGAGAGGTATCGGCACACCCGGCACCGACCTGAGCGGCCCGCCCGGACGACGGCCCGCGGTTGTCGGTTCTTTGTCCTGGTCACGCAGGGAGACCCTGATGGTGGCCGGGCCGAGACCGTCCCGTCGGCCACAATGACCCGGTGCCGTCGCCCCGAACCGCGTCCGACGACGAGCTCGAGGCGGACACCAACCACACGCCCGGCACGGCCGACAGGGCCCCGACGACCGCCGGACCCGCCGGCGCTCCCGCCCCGGTCGATCCGGCCACGTCGCCTCCGCCCCCGGCACCGGGCCCTTCCGGCTGGGCCATGGCCGCCGCCGCGGTGGTGGGCGCGGCGCCGCTCCTGCTGACCGTCGCGCGGCTCGCGATCCTGCGGCCACCCGTCTGGCTCTGGGGCGACCAGGCGCTCACGGACATCGCCTCGCTCAATGTGTATCGGGGCAAGATGTTCCTCGGGCCGTACTCGCGTTTCGGCTGGCACCATCCCGGTCCTGCCTGGTTCTTCTTCCTCGGGGTGTTCCGGGCCGTCGGCGGCGGCAGCCCGGTGGCGCTGCTCGCCGGCTGCCTCCTCGGCACCGCGCTCGCCGCGGCCCTCGTCGTGATCCTCGTCTGGCGCTGGCTCGGCCCGCGCGCCGGGTGGGTGGCGGCTGCGCTGCTGGCCGCCTTCCAGTGGTCCTTCAGCTTCGACCGCGTCGCCGCCCTGTGGAACCCCTACGCGGTGGCGGTCCCCGCCTTGCTGCTCATCGTCCTCTGCGCGCGCGTGGCCAGCGCGCGGGTGTGGTGGCCCGCGCTCCTCGGCACCGCGGCGACCGCGTCCTTCCTCGTCCAGACCGATGTGAGCACCGGCATCGTGGTCGGCGCGCTGGTGGTGGCGGCGCTCGCCACCAGGATCGTCGCCGCCCTGCTGTCCCGCGGCGGCGCGGGCGGCCGAGACGAGCCGCGGCCCGCCGCCGGCTGGCGGCAGTGGACGTGGCGGGGCGTGTCGCTCGCCGCCGTCCTCGCCGTGTTCTGGTCCCTCCCGCTGTACCAGCAGGCCACGCAGCACCCGGGCAACATGTCGCAGCTGGTCACGTTCTTCCGGACCAACCACAGCGGGCACCACGGGCTCGACAGCATCCGTGCCGTCGACACGGTCTGGGCGTCGTTCCCCTTCCGACTCGACGACGCCGGTCAGGTCAACGACGCCAACCCGATCGTCCTCACCCGCCACGGCATCGTGACCCACCCGTTCTTCTTCCTCTACCTGGTGGCCTCGGTCGTGCTCCTCGTCGTGTTCGCGCGCCGGCGTTCGTGGATGCGCGCCGCGTTGGCCGGGGCGACGGCGGTGGCGCTCCTGGCCGGCACCGTGTCGGCCTTCGGCGCCCAAGGCCCGCTGTACCCGTACCTCGTGCAATGGATGCAGCCCTTCGTCATCCCCGTATGGCTCCTCGCCGTCGAGCTGGTGGCCGACGCGCTGGGTCGGCGACTGGCGCGTCCCGCCGGCCACGCGCCCGCGCCGCGCGCCCGGCGGGCGGGTCCGCGCTGGGCCATCGCCCTGGCCTGCGCCGTGTCCCTCCTGGCCAGCGTGGCCACGCTCCATCGCGGACCGGCTTCCGCCACCACGGTGGACTTCGCCCGCCAGGCCTGGGTGGCCGCAGCACCGGCCGTGCGAGCCCCCACCACCCACGTCGTGCTGGTCCAGCCCGGCTCACCGGACAACGCCCCCATCGCCGAGGCGATCGCGGACCAGGCGATGCGCTCGGGCAAGGTCGTCGAGGTGCCCAGCTCGTACGTCTACCTCTTCGACCCGAGCTTCGCCCCCACCGGCCGGGCCGACCTGGAGGTGATCGTCTGTTGCAGTGCGGCGTACCCCTTGCACGAGCCGGGCACCACCGTCGCCGGGTACGTCAACGGCAACATCCCCATCCTCGTCCGCCACCTCCCGCCGAGCGCACCGGGCCCCGCGGACTCGGCCTCGACGGGCGGCGGCTGACCACCGCCCCGACCATCCCCAGCACCGGCACCCCGCCAGGGCTACGGTGGGGTGGGCTCGACAATTCCGACAAGCGCAGCCGAGTGACGAGGTGCAGCGCGTAGCGCGGCCCCGCCCGGCTACCGACCGAAGGGGGAAGTAACGGTGAACTGCCCTCAGTGTCAGACCGAGGTCGCAGAAGGCACGGCTACCTGTCCGAACTGCGGCGCCCAATTGGCCGGCGCGGCGGGCGGCGCGGCGGCCGGCGCGGCGACGCCCACACCGCCGGCAGCCTCGGCCGGCGCCGCCTCCGCCGGGGCCGGCGCGACCACGATGAAGTTCGACCTGAACCGTCTCAGCCAGGCGGACAGGATCACGGGGATCGCCACCCTGGTCCTGCTCATCTCGATCTTCCTGCCCTGGTTCAGCGTCAGTGTCGGCGCCCTCGGGGTCACCGCGTCCGCGTCGGGGAGCGGGACCTCGGCGCACGGGTACCTGTGGCTCGTCTTCTTCATCAGCCTGGTCATCATCGTGTACCTGGGCGCCCTGGCCCTTATGGAGAAGCTCCCGTTCGACCTGCCGATCGGCCACGAGCAGGTGCTCCTGATCCTGACCGGGATCAACTTCGTGATCACGCTGATCGCCTGGATCTTCAAGCCCGCGAGCGGGTTCGGGGCCGTCAAGGTCAGCTGGGCGTGGGGATCGTTCGTGGGGCTGATCGCCGCCATCGTGGCCGTCGCACCGCTGGCCATTCCCGCCATCAGGGCGCGCCGCAGCACCTGAGCACGCGCGTCCGTCGACGGCGCGGCGACGGACGCCCTTCTACGGCGCGGCGACGGACGCCGCTACCGACTGCAGGGCGGACACGCCCTGTGCGAATTGGGCCGTGCCGGCGTCGAACGTCGCCTGCAGGGCGACCGTCCCGCCCGCCGGGGACGTCGACGACAACGACGCCAGCCAGTCAGCCGTCGCCGCCGCGAGCTCGCCGAGCGCCGCGGTGAAGGTCGCCTCGACCGTCGGGTCGGGCACCGCGGGGAGCCGCTGGGCCGTGGCGACGTCCGCGGCCAGCCGCTGCCATACCGGCACGACCGTGCTGTAGTCGCCGGCGACCGGGCTCGCGCCCTGCACGGCGGTCACGTCGGCCGTCAACGTGTCGAGCGCCGCGCCGTGCTCGACGCCCCAGATCAAGACCAGACCCGCGCTGAGCGCGGCCCCTCCCCCGCCCGGCGTCGCGGTCGTCGCGGGCGGCGCGGCCGGGCCCGCGGCGGCGATGCCCGACGCAGCGGTGCCCGCCGTGACCGTGGGCGGCTCGCCGGGACTGGCGGCGACGGAGGGTCCTCCGCCGGGCCTGGTGGCCGCCGCACCCCCGGGCCCGGCGCGACCCGGCGCCACCGGCGCGGTCGTGGTCGTCGTG
Organism: Acidimicrobiales bacterium; assembly: GCA_035623275.1. Classification (GTDB taxonomy): domain Bacteria; phylum Actinomycetota; class Acidimicrobiia; order Acidimicrobiales; family UBA8190; genus DASPTT01. Next base: position 36,704 of record DASPTT010000127.1, on the reverse strand, counting down.
CCCGGAGCCGGTGCTCCACGGGTGGCAGCCGAGACGGCCGACGCCGGCGCGGCTTTCCGGCGCGTGCCCGCCGCGCGCGACGACGCAGCGGCCACGGCCGGCGGCACGGTCCGACGCGGCACCCCGGCCGAGCCCTCGACGTGACCGCGGTGGCCGGCGGCATCGGCGAGGCCCAGCAGGATCGACAGGGCCACGGGGGCCAGCAGCACCATGGCACCCACGCGCCGCAGGTCCCAGGTGGTGGTCGGGGTCCGCCGCCGGGACACGAGACGCGGCGAGACGCGCGCCTGCGCCGATCGCACGCGCGCCAGGGCGTCGGCCACGGTCATCCCCGAGGCAACGGGCGGCATCCCCATGCGCTGGTTGCATCGGCGCAGGCAGTGCGTCGCTGAACCGATCTCGCCCTGCCGTCACCCTCGGCGCGCAGCGCCTCCCACCACCGGTGACCGACCGGACGGCCCGATCACGTCCTTGGTGACGGCAACCGTCGTCGGATAAGCCCGAAGTCGGCCAGCGCGCTGACTACGGTGTTCGGGTGGGCGAGGGCCAGGACATCGGGCCCCAGCACGATCCCCGGGGCGATCTGGACGACGACCTCCGGCACCGCCACGAACCGCCGCAGCGCCTCCGCGACGATCGGCGCGAGCACCGCGGCCGCAGCCCCGAACCGGTGACCACCGGCGGCTCGCGTGTCCGGGCGCCGTCGTGAGCATGGCCAGGGGCACGCACGCCAGACGCCGCCCACCGCGCCGCGTCGTCCTGCGCCGCTGGGCCGTCCTCCTCGGCGGCGTGGCGGCCGTGGTCGTCGTCGCCGTGGTCCTGTGGCCCGCCGGCTCTCCCCCGTCGCCCGCCCCGGCGAGCGCAGGGCGGGTTCCTGCCGCCCGCACGGCCGGGGCCGTGAGGACGACCACCACGACGACGTCGCCCTTCGCCCATGTCCCGCCGGGGCCGCCCACGGACCAGCGGCGTCTCACGTTGATCGACACCATCGGCGGGGACATCTCGCCCAAGTCCGTCGACGCCTCCGACACCGGCATCGTTCTGGCGCAGAACATGATGTACCGCCACTCCGTGACCGTGTACAGCAGCGCCGGGGTTCTGCTCACGACCATTCCGGACACGGTCGACATGGCCAGCTTCGGGATCCCCGGCCACCCCGGCATCACGCACGGCGCGCCGGTCGAGGCGGCGTTCACCCCGGACGCCCGGTACGCGTACGTGTCGAATTACTCGATGTACGGCAGCGGGTTCGGTCCCGAGGGCAGCGACACGTGCACACCCGCATCCGCCCGTGCCGCGGGGGACACCGACAGCTACGTCTACCGCATCGACACCAAGACCCTCGCCATCGACCAGGTGATCGAGGTGGGCCTCGTCCCCAAGTACCTGGCCGTCTCACCCGACGGGCAATGGCTCCTCGTGAGCAATTGGTGCTCCTTCGACCTGAGCATCGTGAACATCGCGCAGGGCAAGGAGGTGGCGCGCCTGCCCATGGGGGCCTATCCGCGGGGCATCGCCATCGCCCCGGACTCGTCCCTCGCCTACGTGGCCGTCATGGGCGGCGACGACGTGGTCAAGGTCGACCTGCACACCCTGACCACGGTCGGCTCCTTCACCGTCGGCTCCAACCCGCGTCACCTGGTGATGGACCCCGCGGGCCGGTACCTCTACGTCACGCTCAACGCGCCCGGGGACGCGGTGAAGGTGTCGCTGGCCGACGACCACGTGCTGTCTACCGTGCACACGGGTTCCGACGAGCGCTCGATGGCCATCGCGACCGACGGCCGCTCCCTGTACGTCGTGAACTACCAGTCCGACACGATCACGAAGATCCGCACGGCGGACATGGCGACGCTGCAGGTCGTGCCGACGGGCGTGCATCCCATCGGCATCTCCTACGACGCCACCACCGGCGACGTGTGGGTGGCGGTCTACACGGGCCAGATCCTGGTCTTCGCGGACCGCTGACGGTCGGGGCGCGGCGGTGCGCGTCAGCCGCCGCCGCCCGGATCCAGCACGCAGGCGGCGACACCAGCGAGCGCGCCGGGGTCGACCGCATCGCCCCCGCCGGCGCAGCGGGCGAGCGCCGACGCGGCCAGCGGGTGCGGCGTGTCCGGGGCCCGCAGCGATCGCCACACCAGGGCATCGTGCTCGAGCACCGGGGCGCGACCCGTGGCCGCCGTGATGAGGGCCACGGCGAGGGCCGGGTGGGCGCCGCGCTCGGCCGGCGGCAGCGCACCTTGGTCGGGCACCACGACCGTGGTCACCCCCCAGTCGGCCAGGGCCAGGCGCAGCGATCCGAGCGTGGCGGGAGCCGCATCGGCCGGTGGTGCGAAGGCCCACGAGACGTCGTAGAGCGTCTCGAAACCCGGGCGGTCGCGGCCTTGGCGACTGGCGATGTCACCGGGCCCGCCACCCTCGGCCACCGCGAACCTCATGCCGTCGATCGCCTGCCAGGCGGCCACGGGGTCCTGCGGCGCGGCGGCGAACGGGTAGGCGAGCACCACGTCGCCCGCCCGGTAGGACGGCGGCGCGGCGGCGAACCAGGCGGGCACCACCACCGGGCGCACGGCCAGCGGCAGGTCCGGCCCGAGGGCGCGGACCACGGGGGCGACGGCGATGACGGCCACGAGGACACCGGCCCCGGCGCCCAGCAGCCGCGGCAGGCCGAGCGCGGGCGCCGGGCGCCGGACGTCACGTCCGACGCGCCGCGCCGCCCACCCGCCGACCGCCTCGTGCGCGTGGTCCACCACCAGGCCGACGACGACCGCGGCGCACAGGGCCACGACGATCACGAAGCGGCCCGGGATGATGTTGTGGACGACCGGCAACCTGACCAGCGCGTCCCACGGGACCCACCACGACGTGGTGTTCACCCCGATGGAGAGGACGAAGGCGACCAAGCCCAGGGCGGTGAAGAACCACAGCTTGCGATCGCGGCGGAAGGCGACGAGCCCGAGCACGATCACGGCGAGGATCCCCGGCCCGAGGTACTCCGCCGCCGGCAACGGTGCGCCGCCGTAGCCCGAGATGCGGATCAGGCCCTGCGAGGGAAAGGACCGCCACAGGACCGCCGGTGGGTTCGCCCCGCCGAAGCCCGCCGGGATCATCGCGCCCCACACCTGGCCGGACAGGTGCGCGCGGCCGTCGAGCGCGAACCAGGTGGGATAGGCCAGCGCGGCCACGACCACCCCGGCGGCCGTGCCGAGGCCCTTGGCCGCGTCGAGCGCCCTGGCCCGCACGGACGACCGTGCGCCGAGGACACCGGCGACGCCGAGGACCGCCAGCGCGGCCAGGGCGACGATGGCCAGGATGGCGAGGACCTCGGTGCTGACGAAGAACTGCACGACCACCAGCACGCCGAGCACGAGCCCGACGTTCGCCGGGGAGTGCCGGCGCCGCACGAGGAGCTCGTCGAGGCACGCCACGATGAGCGGGGGCACCACGAGCCACGAGATCATGAGGTGCGACATGGCCAGGTTGTCGACGACGAAGGGCGAGAACCCGTAGAGGAGGCCGCCGGCGAAGGCCGCGGGCATCCAGGTCACCCAGCGGCGCAGCAGCCAGCACATGGCCAGCGCGCTCAGCGCAGGGGCCAGGCTGGCCAGCACGTTGAGCGTGGCCACGGGACCGAACACCCACGTCACCGGGGCGAGCGGCAGGCCCAGGGCGAAGGTCCCCGTGTTGGCCAGCAGGTTGATCCCCAGTGGGTGGAACATGGCCGACGAGAAGAACGGGCTCCATCCGTGCTGCAGCGCCGCGGCAGGCCAGGCCAGGAACCACGTCGTCATCGCGGGGTCCCCGCAGCCACACGGGGCGGTGGCGCTCGGGTGGGCCGACCACACGTGCCACCAGAGGGCCACGGCCAACGCCAGGTAGATGGCGAAGGCAATCGACAGGGCGGCGGCGCCTCGGGCCACCCGCTCCCCACGTCCGTCTGGCCGCTCGTCCGTGCCCGTGCCCCCGCGGCGCGCCTCGTCGGCCACGGCGGCGCCGGCGCCGCCGGCGGTGGCATCGGTCGCGAGCGTCACCGGCCCTCGACCCTACTCAACGGGCCCCGGCGTGCCGCGTGCGGCACGGGCACGCCCGGTAGTCTCCATGTCAGACAGGGCCGCGCCGGCCCGACGAGGGCCCGCCGTGCATCACCGAGGCGGCAGCCGGGCGGCGGGCGCGGCGAGGCCACCATGCCCGACCGCCAACCCGCCCGACCCGCACTGGACCGCCAACCCTCGCTCGACGGTCTGCGCGCGGTGGCCGTGACCGGTGTCGTCCTCTTCCACGCCGGCATCGGCTGGCTCCGCGGCGGCTTCCTCGGCGTCGAGGCCTTCTTCGTCCTCTCCGGCTACCTCATCACCTCGTTGCTCGTCGCCGAGTGCGACGCCTCGGGCGACGTCCGTCTCGGTGCCTTCTGGCTCCGCCGGGCGCGGCGGCTGCTTCCCGCGCTCGTGCTCCTGATCGTCACCGTGGCCCTCTACCAGGCGCTGGCGGGCGCCCAGCACGGCTCGCCGGACCTGGTGGGCAACGGGCTGGCGGCGCTCTTCTACGTCGCCAACTGGCACCAGATCTGGACCGGCAGCGGCTACTTCACGGCCACCGGACCGACCTCGCCGCTCCAGCACACGTGGTCGCTCGGGATCGAGGAGCAGTTCTACCTGGTGTGGCCCGTCGTGGTCCTCGGCGTCGTCCACCTCACCCGCCGCGCTGCCGATCCGGTGCGCCGGCGGCGCCGCCTGCTCCTGGCCGTGGCATCGGCCGGCGCGCTCGCCTCCGCCGGGGCCATGGCCATCCTCAGCCGGGGCGGGGGCATCGACCGCGCCTACTACGGCACCGACACCCGTGCCTCGGGCATCCTCGTGGGTGCGGCGCTGGCCCTGCTCCTCACCCGCCGGCCGCTGGCGCCCGAGCCACGAGGCCGGCGCGCGGCGACGGCCGCCGGCCTCGTGGGTGCGGCCGCCGTCCTCGCCGCCATGGTGCTGGTCCCGGGCGACGCCCACTGGCTCTACGAGGGCGGCTTCCTCGTCTTCGACCTGGCCATGGCCGCGGTGATCCTGGCCGTGCACGTGGGGCGTCGCTCGGTCCTGGCCCGCGGCCTGTCGACGCGCCCCCTCGTCGCGCTGGGCCTGGTGTCCTACGGCGTGTACCTCTGGCACTTCCCCCTCTTCCTCTGGCTCACCGAGTCCTCCGCCGGCGTGGGCGGCACCGCGCTCCTGGCCCTGCGCCTGGCCGCGACGCTGGTCGCGGCAACGCTGTCGTACGTCCTCGTCGAGAAGCCCATCCGCACCCGGCGCGTGCCCGCACCGGTCCTCGGCGCCCTGGCCCCGGCGGCGGCCGCGGCTGCGGTGGCGGGCCTCCTCCTGGCGCCGTCGTTGCCGGCCGGCGCGGGCGTGCCCGCCACGGCCGCAGCGGTGCGTGCGTCGTCGCAACGCGTCGCCGAGCCCGGGGGCGCCGAGGGCTCGTCCGGCGCCCAGGGCTCGTCCACCGCGCACGACCACGCGGTGACGACACTGCTCGTGGGCGACTCGCTCGGGCTCACCCTGGGCATGGGCCTCGGCGTGGACGCCGCGTCCTATGGCGTCGACCTCGTGAACCACACCATCCTCGGGTGCGGGTTCACCAACACCGGCGAGATCCTGTACCACACCGGCTTCGCCCCCGGGTACGCCCCGTGCACCGACGCGTTCGACACCTGGGGACAGCAGGCCGACGCGTTGCACCCGGGTGCCATCGTGGTGGTGCTCGGGTTCTGGGACTGCTTCACCCACGAGATGGGCGGCCAGCAGGTGCACGTGGGCCAGCCGGCCTTCGACGCATACCTCAGCTCGCGCATCGACGCGCTCATCGCCCGCCTCGGCGGCGGCACGGTCCCCATCGTGCTCGTGGGGGTGCCGACCACCGACTCCGTCCCCTTCCCCGACGGGTCGCCCGCGCCCGAGAACGACCCGGCCCGGCACGCGGCCATGAACGCGCTGCTCCGGACGGCGGCCGCCACCCACCGCGGGGTCACCTACTTCGACCTCGACCGGGTGGTCTCCCCGGGCGGCGTCTACACGCCGACGGTCCACGGCCAGACCTGCCGGTGGGCCGACGGCGAGCATTTCACCGTCTTCTGCGGCCAGCTCACCCAGCGCACCCTCCTGCCCTTGGTGGACCACCTGGCCGCGGGCGCGCCCGCCACGGCGCGGTGACGGCGATGCGCTTCGTGATCATCGGGGGTGGCCCCGCCGGCACCGAGGCCGCCACCCATGCGGCGCGCCTCGGGATCGAGGTCGTCCTCGTCGAACGGGACGTGGTGGGGGGAGCCGCGCACCTGCGCGACTGCATCCCCTCCAAGACGATGATCGCCACCGGCGGCGCCTTGTCGTCGCTCACGCGCATGGGCGGCATGGGCCTCTCGGACGTGGCGGCCGGACTGGACGTGGCGGCCCTGGCGGAACGCATCGTCGCCATCGAAGCCCGGCTCGAGGTCGCCACCACCGAGCTGCTCACGCGCCAAGGCGTCGAGCTCGTCCGGGGCACGGGCCGGCTGGACGGAACGCACGCGGTGGTGGCGCAGACCGACGAGGGGGCACGGCGGATCGAGGCGGACGCCGTCTTGCTGTGCACCGGCAGCCGGCCGCGGGTGCCCGACTGGGCGACGCCCGACGGCGTCCGGGTCCTCACCTCCCGCGACGCCTATCCCCCACCGTCGCTTCCCGAGCACCTGGCCGTGATCGGGTCGGGCGTCACCGGAGTCGAGCTGGTGCACATGTTCAACACCCTCGGTTCCGAGGTGAGCCTCGTCGTGAGCCGTCAGCACGTGCTCCCCCACAAGGACCCCGAGGTGGCGGCGGCCCTGGAGGAGGACTTCGCCGCCCGCGGCGTCCGTCTCCTCAAGGGGGCGCGGGCGGTGGGCATCGACACGACGGCCGGCGGCGTCAGGGTCCGCTGCGACGACGGCCGCGTCGTCGACGCGACCCACGCGCTCTTGGCGGTGGGATCCGTCCCCAACACGGAGTCCCTCGGCCTCGAGCACGCCGGGCTGCGCGCCGACGAGGGCGGGTACCTGGCGGTGAACCACCACTGCCAGACGGCCGTGCCCCACATCTACGCGGCCGGCGACGTCTCGGGGAAGCTGCCGTTGGCCTCCGTGGCCACCATGCAGGGCCGCAAGATCGCCGAGCACGTGGCCATCGGGCACACGGTGGCGCATCGCCACCTCAACTACGACCGCGCCGCCTCCGCCATCTTCACCGAGCCCGAGATCGCGGACGTGGGCGTCGCCGAGGCGGAGGCGTTCGCCGAGGGACGCAAGATCCGGGTCACCAAGGTGCCCTTCGCCGCCAACCCCAAGGCGCTCATCAACAACGACCCTCGGGGCTTCGTGAAGATCGTCTCCGACCCGGCCACGGGCGTGGTGCTCGGCGGGTCCATCGTGGGCGCGGGGGCGGCCGAGCTCATCTCGGTGATCGCGCTGGCGGTCACCGCCGAGCTGCGGGTGAGCGACATCGTCGAGTCCATGCTCGTGCACCCCGCGCTGGCCGAAGCCCTGGCCGAAGCGGCCGAGTGACCGGAGCCGGGGGCCGGACGCGACGCAGCCGCCGGCGCCCGTAGGTGCCGGCGGCTGCCCGATCCGAGCTTCGAGGGGCTAGAAGGCCCGACGCTGGCGCCGGCGGCCCGAGAGGAACAGCAGGCCGCTCGCCGCCGCGGCCAGGGCCCCTGCCCCGACGAGCAGTGTCGTCTGCGCCGCGTGGTGGCCGGAGACGGAGCTGACCGCCGAGGACAGTGCCCCGGTCAGCGAGCCACCCGACGCCGCCCCCGCGGCGGCGCCGGCGGCCGCCGGCACGGTGAGGAGCGTGGCCTCGGTGGCACCGGTGACGGGGTCGGTGGCCACCAGCTCGTACACGCCGGGGGCGGTGCCGGACGGGATGGTGGCGGTGGTCACCGCGTTCCCGTTCGAGTCCGCCGTGGCGGTGCCGATGGTGGTCGAGTGGGCGCCCTCGGCCTTGGCCTTCGCGGACCCGAGCTTCGACGTCGCACCGAAGGGGTCGGTCAGGGTGACCGGCGTCGTGTGGCTCCCTCCGGTGAGGGTGAGGACGGGCCCGACCAGGCTGATGACCGTGTGGTGGCCCTGCCCGGCGCCGTAGAGCTCGACGGTCACGCTCTGGGGCTTCTTCACGTCCGCGGTGACCTGACCCAGGTCCGAGACCTTCAGCTGGACCGACGGGGGCCCCGGCGGGTAGCTCGTTGCTCCGGCCACTCCCGGTGCAGCCACGGCCACCGCCGTGCCCAGCGCCAGAGAGGCGACCGCCGTCTGCCAAATCTTTCGGACCATGTCCTCAGCCTCCGCCTAGCAGGGAGTCCGGGCCCCCGAGGGGGGTGTGAACCTTCCCGCCTACCTGTCTCTTCTCGGTTCCTTGCCCCCGACAACGAGAATCCTTCACCATCTGCGGCTTCCGAGTCCACTCGCCTGCGCGATTTTCAACATTGCCGTAACACGACTCCGGCTGGCACGTGGCGCCGGACCCACTATTCGCGCGAATACGCACCTCAGGAGGGGGAGAACCGGAACCGGTGGAGCTCCACCGCGGCCGACCCGGCCGTCCAGGTGGGCGAGCCGACGACCTGCCACCCCGCGCCCGGTGCCATGGTCAGGGTCAGGGACACCGGATTGGCGGAGGGCTGGACCCGGACGTGGAAGGGCAGCGTGGTCCCGGCGGGCAGCGTCCCCGTCAGCGTCACCTGCATCGTCAGGGTCGTCCCGGGCGGGATGGTGACCCAGGTGCGATAGGCGAAGCTCCCCAGCTCCACCCCTGCGGCCAGGGTGCTCGGGACCCCGTCGACCGACACCTGGTCGAAGGCCAGTGGGGAGTAGAGGGTCACCATCGCGTAGTTGGCCCCCTCGGGCGTGCCGGGGGGCGCGTCGGCCGGCGCGATCACGTAGGCGGGGAGGCCCGACGCCGGCGCGTCGTTGCGGAGCGCGACGGTGACGACCTCGTGGGCGGAGCCGGTCGCCGGGTCGTAGGCGACCTGGTCGCTGATGCGCTGATGGAGGAACGCGTCGATCTTGTTGGCCTCCGCGTCCTGGACGGTGACGGCCAGCAGGTCGCCGTCCCCGGGCCGCGGGAAGGTGCCGTCGGCGCCGAGGCGCTCGAACAGCGGCTCCTCGTCGGGGTGGGCGGACCAGAAGTAGAGGCGACCGTCGCGCACCGGCGACACCAGGTCCTGGGCCAGGGTCCGCGGGGCGGGCAGCGACCCCTGCACGATGCGGTCGAAGGCGACGTGCAGGGCGTCCTGGAGCAGGTCGTGGCGAGCCTGGTTGTCGGGTGCCTGGCCGCTGTCGTAGAGGGTGTACTGGTCCCGCAGGAGCACCTGCGCGGCGTTGGCCGACGTCAGGGGCACGGGGAGGCCGGGCACGCTGACGGGCCCCGTGATCCGCAGCAGGGCGGCCAGGCCGTAGGGATCGATGGCCATCACCCCGTCGAGCGGGGTGCCGCCCGCCTGCGGGTACAGCTGGGAGACGACGTCGGCGTCGGTCGGGAAGTCCGGTGAGAAGGTCGAGTCCTCGAAGAACTGCTCGGGGTGGAAGGTCCCGTACTGGGCCAGGAAGTCGGGCGGGCCGGTGAGCGTGCGCTCGGTGGGCGGGATGCCCGCCGTCCTGAGGCTCTGGATCGAGCCGGAGGTGCGCAGGCTGAGCCGTCCGTCGTCGGCCGTGAGCTCGCCGTAGGCGCCGATGAACCCGCCCAACCCCCTGGCCTCCGACGGTGTGGTGAAGACCACGAGATAGTGGCGCTCCCCCGCTGCGCCGAGCATGGCGGGCAGGACCCCGATGGCCTGGACGGCGATGTCGGTGGTCGTCCGGGCCCGCCCCAGCTGCGCGACGAGCTGGGCCCGGCGGTTCCCGACGGGAGGGAGCAGCCACGGCGAACCGGTGGCGCCGATCCGGGCCTGGGCCGCGGCGATGGCCCGGTCGAGGGTCGCCGCGGGTGCGGCCATCGGGGGCAGCATGCTCAGGTCGATGCGGCCGTCGTGGTAACCGAGCTGGTGGTAGTCCAGCCGTCCGGCGGTGCGGGCGCCCACCGCGGTGAGGGTGGCGGCCGCGTCGGTGGCGGCGGCGACGGCCCGGCGCTGCTGGGCCACGACGGGCACCAGGGCAGCGCCGGCGTTCCACCACCCGTTGACGGCGCCGTCCGCCCCGGCGAAGTCGCGACGCGCGGCCCCCAGGTCGGCGGTCGCCGTCGTGGCCTCGCCGGCGCTCACGGCGTCGAGTGCCCGCTGCGCCTCGTGGGTGCCCTGGGCGATGCGGGGCTCGACGAGCAGCCCCGCGACGAGGAACGGCAGGCAGAGGAGCAGCGCGACACCCCCGACCGCCGCGGCCACGCGACGGACGGTCCGGCGCCCGGGGCGCGGGGCGCGGCGATAGGCGGAGACGACCACGGGCACGACGGCCAGCCCGGCCACCAGCGCCGTGGCGCCGTGGAAGCCGATCGGGGGCCAGCGCAGGACCACCTGCCCGGCGAGGGCGCCCACCACGGCCCCGGTGCGGCGGCGCGACCGGCGGTCGAACACCGAGGCAAAGGCGACCGCCAAGGCGACGGCTGCGGGCAGCAGGAGCCATCCCCGGCTCATGACCACACCGACGGCCGCCACGGCCAGCCATGATTCGCGGCCCGCCCGGCTGGCCGCCCACGTCGTCAGGCCGGCGAAGGCGGCACCGTAGAGGGGGTCGACGGCCCACGTGCCGGTGGGGTGGGCACCGGCCGCCGCCCCGGCGACCGCGGAGAGGGCGACGAGGACGCCGACGACCAGCCCGGACCACGAGCGCGAACTGCTCGAGGAGCGGGCCCCGCTCGACGGGCGCACGGAGGGCGCGGCGAGGGTCGTCACACGCCGCCCCGCCTCGTCGCCCGGGGCTTCGGGGACCGGTCCAGGGGCCGGTCCACGGGCCGGTCCAGGGGCCGGCAGCCGGGCCCGCCGGTCCTGCATACCGCCATTCCCCGGGAATCGCCCGGCCACCGGAATCTTGCGGTCGACGCCCTCACTACACTCGCCCGATCCAGGTCCTCTTCGTCTGTTCCGGCAACATCATCCGCTCACCCATGGCCGAGGCGTTCACCGGGGCGGCAGCCCGGCGGCGGGGGCTGGACGTGGAGGTGGGTTCGGCGGGGATCCTCCCCGGTGCGCGGCCGATCCCGAAGGAGACGCTGGCCGCCATCGGCGGCGGCGGCCTGGACATGCGGGGCCACGTCAGCCGGCCCCTCAGCGCCGATCTGCTCGGAGGGGCCGACATGGTGATCGGCATGGCCCGGGAGCACGTGCGGGAGGCGGTGTTCCTGGACGAGGCCTGCTGGCCGAAGGCCTTCACCCTGCGCGAGATCGTGCGGCGGGGGACCCTGGCCGGTCCCCGGCCCGCAGGCCAGCCGCTGGCGTCGTGGCTGGCGCTGATCCACAGCGGCCGGCCGCGCCAGACCCTGCTCGCCGACGATCCCGAGGACGACATCGCCGACCCCGCAGGCGAGGGACGGCGCCGCGTCCGGGCCGCGGCCAAGGAGATCAGGGCGCTGACCGATCGGCTCCTGGAGCTGGTCTACCCCTGACGACGCGTCGCCGGCGCGGCGCCTCCAGCCCGCACCACCGACGCCTGGCTCAGCGCGCCGGCAGGACCTGGCACCGCGCGCCCCCGGGGCAGGCGTCGAGCCCACGCCGATGGGCCAGTGCGCCGCGCACCAAGGCCGCTTCGAGATCGCGCGGATCGGCACCGCACTCGGCGGCGAGCGACCGGATCCGCTCCAGGGGGCCCCGGGCCCGCTCGCCCATGAGCCCGAGGTGGCTCGCCATGGCCCGGGCCCGCTCGTCGAGGGCGGGATCGGCCGCGGACCAGACCCCCCGCAGCTCGCGGAGGAAGACGTCGACGGTCACCGGGCCCCAGCCGGGCAGCTCGTCGAGCGCGGACTCGAGCTCGGCGCTGGTCCGGGCCACCTCGGCGACGGCCGCGACGCGGCCGCCGAAGCGCTCGCCGAGCACGTCGCACAGGGCGTGCAGGCGGGTCGCCGTCTTGAAGTCGTAGCGGGCGTAGCCCCCCTCGTCGAGCAGGGCCACGAGATCGTCCCACGAGAACGACCGCGCCCTGCGGACGGTCACGCCCGCCTCGTCCAGGACGCGGAAGGCCCGCTCGGCCAGGGTGACGGGGATGCGGGTCCCGAACAGGGTGGCGGCGAGGAACCAGCGCTCGACCTCGGCTTCCCCGCCGTCCACGTCGATCCCCAGCTCGACCGAGAAGCGACCCCCGAGCTGAAGGAGCCGGCGGACGATCGCCACCCTCTTCCCGCTCCGGCCGCCGGCGGCGGTGCCGACCCCGGTCCCGTTGCGGGTCGTGACGCTCTCCACCCTCGTACCGTCCCGCCGGCCGGCGCCCCCGACAAGTGGCCAAAGACCAAGAACGACCGCCATGGTCGGGGGCGCGGATCGTTGTCCACGGCATGGAAAAGGGAGCCAGGCCCCGCCCACGGCGTGCTCGGACCAGGATCGCCGTCTCGGCGGCCGCGTTCGTGAGCCTCGGCGCCACCGCGCTCGTCGCCGGGGCGACACCCGGCGCCGCCGCGGTCCGCCGTCTCGACACCCCCTCGCCCTCGTCCCTGGCCGGGCTCATCCCCACCCTGGCGTCCCTCGACCCCAAGAACCACCACGCACCCGGCGGGACCGGCGGGGGGAGCGCCGCGTCGTCGACGGGACCGGCGGCACCGTCCCCGCAGACGGCACCGGGGCCCGCGTCGAGCGCCCCCCCGGGACAAGCAGTGGCCCCGGCGAACGCCGGCACCGTGACCCAGGCGCCCGGTGCCCCCTCCACGGGCTGCACCACGCTGTCGGAGGGCTCGATCACCTGGACGTGCACCTTCGACTCCGAGTTCAGCGGGACGACGCTCGACACGAGCAAGTGGGCGCCCGTCCTCACCGCGACGTCGGGCTACAACTCGGGGCACAGTGCGTGCTTCGTCGACAGCCCGAACAACATCTCTGTGGGCAACGGCTACCTGAGCCTCACGGCGCGCAAGGAGGCGAAGCCGTTCACCTGCAAGGAGCACGGCGGCGGGTTCCGGACCCAGTACACGAGCGGCACGGTCGCCACCTTGCACCACTTCTCCCAGGCGTACGGCCGCTTCGAGGTCAAGGCCAAGGTGCCGGCCGCCACGGTCGCCGGCCTGCAGTCCTCGTTCTGGCTCTTCCCGGTCACACCCGTCTACGGCCACTGGCCGGCGTCAGGGGAGATCGACATCGCGGAGATCTTCAGCAACCACGCCGGCTACGCGGTGCCCCACCTCCACTACATGTACCAGACCGGGACCGTGAACCCCGCCACGAACACGAACATCGTGACCAACCCCAACTGCGCGATCGACCCCGACGCCTTCAACGACTACGTCGTCGAGTGGACGCCGGCCACGATCACCATCACCTACAACGGCACCACCTGCCTGATCGACAATTGGGTGCCGCAGGGACCGGAGCACCATCCGTCCCCCTTCGACCAGCCCTTCTTCGTGAACCTCACCCAGGCCTTGGGCATGGGGCCCAATGCCTTCAACCCGAAGAAGACGCCGCTGCCGGCCACGACCGAGATCCAGTTCGTGCGCATCTGGCAGATCCAGTCCTGAGCGAAGCTCCCCGTCCGCCGACGCGCGGACTCCACGGCGGTCGGCCAAGATGAGCGGAGCGATGCCGCCGCGCCCCGTCGCGGGCAGGAAGGAGCGATCCCCATGACCAGCGCGCAGCTGCTCTCCGACGCCTTCGGACGGATCCACGAGGCGGTCGCCGAGGTCCTCGACGGGATCCCGGACGACGCACTCCCGGTGCGCCTCGACGCCGACGCCAATTCGATCGCCTGGCTGATCTGGCACCTGGCGCGGGTCCAGGACGACCACGTGGCCGGCGTGGCCGGCACGGAGCAGGTGTGGACCGCCGCGGGCTGGTCGTCGCGCTTCGGTCTGCGTCTCGAGGACCACGACATCGGCTACGGCCACGATTCGGCCCAGGTGGCCCTGGTGGTCGCCGGCGCGGATCTCCTGCGCGGCTACCTCGACGCCGTCCACGAGGCCACGCGTCGCTTCGTCGCCTCCCTCACCGACGCGGATCTGGACCGCATCGTCGACGAGCACTGGGATCCGCCGGTCACCTTGGGCGTGCGCCTCGTGAGCGTCATCGCCGACAACCTCCAGCACGCGGGCCAGGCCGCCTACGTCCGGGGGATCCTGGGGCGCCGCTGACACGCCGGCGAAGACCCGGCGTCGCTCACCGGGCGTCGCCCGCCGGGGACCGGCCGTCGGGAGGCCAGGGGTCGACGCCGGGCTCGAGCGGCACGCCCAGACTGCGGAGCAGCCCGGACACCATTCGCCACGCCCCGACCACGCCCACCACCTCCAGCAGGACGGCCGGATCGGTGCTCACGTGCTCCTCCAGCGCCGCCCAGGTCTCGGCTCGCAGCGATCCCGTCCCCACGGTGTCGTCGACCGCCTGCAGCACCGCTCGCTCGGACGGCCCGAAGGGCTGGTGGTCGCGCCAGTGCCGCACCCCGACCAGGTCCTCGGCAGGGATCCCCAGGGCCACGGCGATCTGCCAGTGCTGGGTCCACTCGTAGACGGAGTCCGTCGCCCAGCCCAGCCGCATGATCATGAGCTCCCGCAGGCGAGGGTCGAGGGCACCCTCGAAGAGCAGCGTGGTGAGCAGGTCGCTCAGCGACCGGGCCAGGCGGGGATGCTGCAGCAGCACCTGGAAGATCGACAGCCGCGGCAGGTACGAGGGCACGCCGGCCTGCTCTGCTCGTGCCGTGGCCTCGCCGACGTCGAGCAAGGGGACCCTCGGCGTCGTCGGCGGACCAGGCGCGGCCGATCCGCTCGACTGGTCGGGTCCACCCGCGCTCACGGCGTGATCACCGCGTGCACGGGACGGATCGCCCCCCCGGCGGCGTCGGCACCGCTCATGGTGCGAAGCAGGGCGGCCACCGCGTCCGAATCGAGGCCGACACAGCGGCGAGGCAGCGACTCGAAGGGATAGGTCCCTTCGACCAAGAGGGCGAGCGCATCCCGGTAGGACGGTGCGTCGACGCCCAGGGCTCCCATAATGCGGGCCTCCTTGTAGACCAGAAGGTCGGGCCGGAAGCCCTTGAGCTCGCCGTCGCCGCGCGTTCCCGCCACCACGACCGTGCCGCCGTCGGCCACCAGGTCGACCGCCGTCCCCAGCGCCTCGGGTGCCGACGCGGTGACGTCGACGACGACATCGGCCAGCCGGCCGGTGGCGCGGAGCAGGGCGCGCACCGGATCCGCGCGGGCGCCGTCGACGACGAGGTCGGCACCGAACCGGCCGGCCAGCTCGAGCCGGACGCGATCGCCCTCGCCCTTGCCCACCACGACCACGAACGCCGCCCCGGCCTCCTTGGCCGCGGCCGCCGCCGACAGGCCGCGCACGCCGGGGCCGAGCACGGCCACCACGGAGCCCGGCCCGGTCCCTGGGACGGAGACCCCCCAGCGCAGTCCCGCGCCCAACGGGTTGAACATGGTGGCGACGACGGGGTCGAGGCCCGCTGGAACGGGCAGGACCATGGCGTCGGGCGCGAGATAGAGGTGGGTCGCGTACCCGCCCCACAGCCCCGGTGGGCGGTCCAGCGCGACGAAGCCGTACATGTCGGCCATACCGTGGGTGTGGCAGCGGCGGTAGTCGCCGGCGAGACAAGCCGGACAGCCCCGGCACGACTGGAACACCTCCACCGCAACCCGGTCACCGGCAGCCACCTGCCAGCGCGCCGCCGCCTCGTCGCCGATCGCCTCGATGGTCCCGACGATCTCGTGTCCGGGCACGAAGGGGCCGGGCCCGGGCAGCAGGCCCGAGAACTGCTCGTGGTCGGTGCCGCACAGGCCGCAGGCCTCGATCCGCAGGATCCCGTCGTCGGTGCCGGTGCTCGGGATGGGGAGGGCCGTGTCCTGCAGGACGCCGGGTCCCGACAGCACCAGAGCACGAGCCTGCGCCGACACCCGTCACCCTCCCCTGGGTCCGCTTCGGCGGCAGCCTATCGACGACGGCGGCGGCCCCGCTCCCCCAGATGGGCCTTTCGGCCCTACGTCACCCCCCCGCCGTAGGCGATAGGACAACGACGGACAGGCTGAGACCGCCCCCTCGGCGGCCCGGCGGCAAGGACCCGCAGCAATGTCGAGCACCGCAACCCTCGCCACCACCACGAGAGTCACCGCTCCCCCCGCCATCGGGCTCGAGGGGGACCCCTCGCTGGTCTTCCAGCCGGCCGTGGACCTCGCCACCGGGCGTCTGCTCGGCTTCGAAGCCCTGTTGCGCTGGCACGACCCCGCGGGGCAGCTGATCCTGCCCGGCGACCTCATCCCGTGGGCCGAGCAGCACGGTCACATGACCGCGCTCAACGCCTGGGTCCTCCACGAGGCGTGCGCGCAGGCCGCTCGCTGGCCATCGAACCTGCAGGTGGCGGTGAACTGCTCCCTCTTCCAGCTCCGTCGGGGCGAGGCCGCCGACGCGGCAGCCGACGCCCTGGCCTCCTCGGAGCTCAACCCCGACCTCCTCACCGTGGAGGTCAGCGACGGCGTGGTCGACGACCAGGGTGCGGCCGCAGATCTGGAGGCGATGGCACGCCTCGGTGTCCAGCTCACCCTGGACGACGTGACCTCCGGTCAGCTGGCGCTCGAGCCCCTGCACCGGCACGTCGTCAACACCATGAAGATCGATGGCTCGATCGTCGCCGCGCTCGCCACGCCCGGCGGCTCCGGCCGACAGGCCGTCGAGACCATCGTGGCCCTGTGCCGATCGATCGGCATCTGCACGGTCGCCGAGGCGGTCGAGTCGGCCGCGCAGGTCGAGGTGCTGCGCGACCTGCGGGTCGACGTGGGACAGGGGTACTACTTCTCCCCGCCCCTGTCGGCCGACGACGCCATGTGGCTGGCATCGATGAACCCCCTGCCGGTGTTCGCGATGGCCCTCCCCGATGCGACCGCCCCCGATGCGACCGTCCCCGACGCGACCGTCCCCGATGCGACCGCCGAGGTGCCGTCGTGACGCTCCTGACCGGGTGGGCCGCAGACCCCTACGGCGAGCACCAGGGCCGCTACTTCAGCGAAGGGCGGCCGACCAACCGCGTGCGCGACGGAAACCGCTTCTTCTTCGACGACCCGCCCGTCGACCCGTCCGTCGCGCCCGGGACACCCGCGACGGACCCGCCGAGCGACGGCGACGTCCGGCTCGGCCCCGAAGCGGCGTGGTACCCGGACCCCACCGACCCGAACGTGGTGCGCTATTGGGACGGCAGCCATTGGACCGGTGATGTCGCGCCGCTCGTGGCGCCGCCGCCGGCCCCCCCTGCGGCCGAAGCGCAGGCCGAGGAACACGAGGAACACGAGGAAGAGGAACAAAAGGAGCACCCCATGCCCCACGTCGCCCCGCCCGACGGCGCCACCACCGCCGCGCCACCCACGCCGGCCGGGCCGCTGGCCGCGGCACCGCCCGCCCCCGCTCTGCGGCTCCCGGGCACCGCCCCGAGCCCACCCGAGAGACCCAGCGCGCCCGAGCAACCGGCATCGGCAGCGCCGGAGGCGACCACGCAGACGGCGGAACCGACCGGGGAAGTGTCGGCCGACACCGGCCGCCTGGTGGTGCACGCCGCGCACTACGTCGTCGCGCCCGCGGACGATTCCTCGGAATCCCCGGAATCGGCGGGGCCGTCGAGCCCGGAGCATGCCATCACGATCGTCACCGGCCAGGTGCCGACGCCCTACAACCGGATCACGGTCGAGTGTGAGCACGGCGAGGTCGTCGAAGCCCAGATCCTCGAGCCGCGCGCCATCGCCGGGTTCGCCTTCTTCGCCGCACTCGTCCGGTCGCGCGTCGTGCGGGTCGTGGCCACCAAGTCGGGAGGCGTCTACGGGATCTTCCTCGATGTCGAGCTCCAGCAGTCCCGGACGGGGACGACCGCACCCCAGGGCAACCGATGACCGACCTTGCGCCCCCGCCCCCTTCGGCGATCCCGGTACCCCCGCCGCCCCCGGCTTCGCCACCGATCGCCGCCTGGCGTTTGCAGCTGGACTCGACGCTCTCCGGTGGGCTCGCCTGCGAGGCCGAGATCCGCGAGGCGGAGGCGGCCACACGGGCGCGGGACATGGAGGTGTTCCAAGCGCATTGCGCCGCCCTGGTGACCGTGGCCCGACCGGTCCTCGAAGACAGCGTCCGCATCGTTCGAGAGCGCGGGATCGGCGCCGCCCTCGTCCAGCTGCTGCGTGACCAGCCCTCGGCGATGCCCCGGGCGTTCGAACTCCGCTTCTCCATCGACCGGTTCGCCACCCGGGGCCGGTCACGCCTCGTCCTCCGCTGCCTCGAGGGTGGGTCCCTGGTGCAAGCCAGCCTGGTGGCCGAGGCACCCGGCATGGGCGGGACGGCCACCGAGCGGATCGTGGGGATCTCCGTCGAGCAGCTCACCGAGGAGTTGATCGGCGACCTGGTGGTCGCCGTGCTCGACATGATCTGGGAGCGCGAGCCGCACCTGCCGGCGTCGGCCGACGACGCCGCCTGATCGGAATCCCCGCGCCGCTTGCCGCCACAGCACGTGGACGCCCGGTCCACCATGTCCACCGACCTGATCGCATCCGCGGACGGCGACCTGAAGCAGACGCCGGCTCGGCGCTGCGAGGGCGAAAAATGGTCACTTTGGGTGAGGCAAAAACCGCCCTCCCGGCGTACCGTGGACCTACTGCGCTGGAAGACACCCAGCTCAGAGGATCGTCTCGCCCGGTGGTCTCGATCCGCCAACCGGGGCCACTGCGGCGAGACCGTCCGAGACTCTCGCCGATTCGCAGGGGGGTGGCGGGATGAGGGTCGAGGTCGCGGTCGACCAGGTCGAGTGCGCCTGCGCAAGCCTTCCTGCCGGATGGCCCCGGTGCGGACGCCTCACGTCGTCCACCTGGGCGCCGGGGTGTGATGCCCGAACGCTGGACGAAGCGCTCCGACGGCTCGGGTTCGGCTCCAAGAAGCAGTTCGTCGACTGGGTCGCGGGCTTCGGTCAGATGTAGGAGACGTCCGGCACGAGCCAGGCGAACCCGGCGGATCAGCTCACGTATCGGCAGACGCGACCCGGCCACGGGGTCAACGAACCGAACCACCGATGCGGATGTCGTCTTCGGGTCGACTCGTCATCACATCGAGACGGAACAGGAACGGAGGTTCCACGACGCTCACCCACGCCTTGCCGGCCCCGTGGCCCGCCTCCTGATGACGGATGCGCACATCCTCGAGCCGCATGCCGAGCACCGAGGGTGCCGACGCATGCAGGAGCAGGGCGTTGACGTCAGCCTCCGCCTGCAGCGCCATCTCATAGCGGGTGCGGTACACGTCGCCCTCGCGGATATTGCGGAACACCGGATGCACGGTGAGCCTGTCCGTTCCCCGCTCGTCCTTTTCGTCCACGACGTCGAATCGGGTGAGCTGGACGAAGGCGCTCTCACCACTGAGGAGCGCGTCCCTGGCCCCCGCGGCCACGATGAGCCCGAGACCCAAGACGGCAATGGCCAGGAAACCCATGAACGGGTCGCTCTCCAAGAGGCCCTTGGGCGCACTCCAAAGGGATGCGGTGAGCGCGCAACCCGCGGCACCGACGATCGCGATGGCGCCGCCCCACACCACCCACCGTCGCTCGTTCGGGTCCACGGTCGGATGCTACGCCCAGCGCCGGCCGGAGCGAGCCGACATCATCACGACAATCCCAACAACTGCCCCCGACTCTCAAGAGGGCCAGCCACAGAGTCGATCGTCTACTGGGGTTCGGGGTAGCACAACAGCGCAGATTCATGGCAGAAACGGACGCTTCCATTCGCCTCGCAGCCGCTGACTGCGCCGAGCACGTCCTCCCGCTGTTCGAGGATCGCTTCGCCGATCGGGGTCCCCGCATCGCCATCGAAGCTGCCCGGGGTTTCGCCCACGGCACCGTCAGCGCCGATGAGCTGTCGGAGGCCAACGGCTTGGCTCTCGAGGTGGCGACCGCGATCACCGAGGTCGGTGGCGCCCATGCCGCGGCGCGGGCGGCAGCCCAGGCGGCAGCGCCCGGCGATCCCAACGAGGCGCTGTGGGCCACGTTGCGTGAAGCCGAAGAGGCAGTTCTCGCCAGCCGACCGACCCAGCTGGCCAAGTGGTGTGCCCTGAGCGCCGAGCAACGGTGGCAGCGTGATCGCCTGATGGACGTCTTCATCGAAGACGCACGCCGTCGGGCGATCTGATCGCCTCGCTTCCGAAGTTGCGCGACGTGGACACGACCGATCTCGAGCCGCTGCCCCCCAGGTTCTCGGTGGGGACCAGGGTCTACGTCTGCGACCGCTACCTGGGGAACTGGTCGCGGGGCTTCGAGGTCGCCGAGGTCGCCGACGGGGGTTATCGGCTGCGGCGGGTCTCGGACGGCAGGGTCTTTCCCGATGTCTTTCCCTTCGGCGACGTCCACGTGGAACGGCGCCGGGATCCTCTGCGTGGAAGTTCGCGCTCGCACCTCGATCGCCGCCAGTTCCCCTGAGGTTGGACTCCGGCAGCATCCTCGGAGGCACGCCGGGCAGCCCCTTTGACCGCCGCCTGGCCAACGACTGCAACGCACTCGCGAGGGAGACGTGCTCTTGCGCTGCGGGCAGGAAGATGCCCTGTGGGGGGACAGGGCATCTCCGGATCCGCCGCGACAGCTCCACTCACGTGAGGCACCGCAACGATCCCGCGGGAGCGAGTATGCCCTCGCACGACCGATGTGTCAACAGCTGTGGACGTTTCTGTCAGGAACAGGCGCTTCTTCCCCGATGCCTCACCCGAGACCAGACGCCGCCAGGGCCTCATCCTCTTCGGCTGCGGCCGGCCACCTCACGATCGGTCGGTCACCGTTACTAGGCTGATGGCTGATGCCAAAGCAGGAAAGCAGTCTGATTCGCAACACGCGCCATCTCATCCGGAGCACAAAGGAACTACGGGCAGCACTCTTGGATTACCAGAGAGCATGCGAAGCCCTTGTGACGGCTGGCAGGCCGGGCCAACCGCCGAACGACACGATCGAGATGCTGGAGCGCCTCAGGGTCGCGGAGAGGCGTGAAAGGGTCTCTTCAGCAGTCGACGCATTCGAGGCCGCTCGCCACGACGTCCGTCTTGAGCTTGTCGTAGCGGCGCAAGAGGATGGGAGAAACCTCAGCGACGTGGCGCGAGCGCTCGGGGTATCCCGCCAGCTCACGTCTCGGTTGGGAGCGGAGGCGAGACATCGGAAGGGTTGAGCGAATGGCCACACGGGGCGGCTGGACGTCCTTCAACCGGGCGGTGAGGTCGTCTGCTGTCCGCCCGAGGTGACGTGCTCGGTCCAATTGGCACCATCCCAGTACCGCAACTCGCACCTGCCCGTGGGGTCGGGCAGCCAATTCGCCGGGATCCCCGCCGGAGAAGATGGTTCCGCGAGTGCGCCCGATGGCGCTGGTGGCGGTGGTGGCGGTGGTGGCAGTGGCGGCGGTGGCAGGCCCGCCGACGACGGCTCGGGGCGGGGTGGCGCCACCGGTGACGGTGCCGGCGAGCCCGACGGTTGCACCGCGAGAGCCAGGTTGGGAGCTGAGGCGTCGTGGCCGTTGCCCGCGACGTCAGGCGGCGTGGGTCGCGTCGTCATGGCTTCTTGCTGCACCGCTGGTCGGGCCCATTCGGGCTGCGTCGATGCGGTGACGTTGCCCTCGGCCACCCCGCTCACGCGAGCCCTTCGCCCCCAACGCACGTCACAGACCAGTCCAAAGGTCAAGGCGGCGACGCAGAGGCCGACGACGACGGCGATGACTCCGGGACTCATCGCCTTCATTCTGGTCCATAGGTCGGGGCCATGGACATACTCAGTTTGGGTGATATCGTCGAACGCTTCGGGGGTTACCGCGTCGTCGTGCCTGGGGGCGGCGGCCGCGTGCACCGCGCGCACCCGCCAGATCGGGCCTGCTCGAGCCGCCTTTATTCCTCCGGGGTCACACTGCCGAAGGCCGAGAGGGGTCCCGCGTGGGACCCCTCGTCGGCCCGGCTCACCCCTTCGCACCTCGCAGGAGGAGTGGTTCCTGCGACCCCCACGATGCGAAGCGGCAAGCCTGATCTCTGACCCGCTCGGCCGTCAGCGCGCGGGACCCCAGGTTCCTGTTGTGACGGCGTGCCCCACCTGGGGGATGCGTAGGTCCACAGCGCATGAGCCTTCTGCGTGGGGATCACGGGGATCGCGCCCTCGTCGGGATCGTCGGTCACGACGTAGAGGAGCGGGTCGTCCTCGTCTTGCTTGACGTAGATGCGCACCAGCGCCCGGTGTCGACGCATGCCCTTCACCGGCCGGTCGGCTCCTGGCCGCGATCCGTGCGATCGGGTGGCATCGACGCTCGGCAATTCACGATCCCAGGTTGATCGGCCGAGCTTGGAGGTTTGTTGGAGGTTCCTGTGGATCACCTA
The DNA here is from genome assembly GCA_035623275.1 of Acidimicrobiales bacterium. Taxonomy (GTDB): domain Bacteria; phylum Actinomycetota; class Acidimicrobiia; order Acidimicrobiales; family UBA8190; genus DASPTT01. The sequence continues at coordinate 14,252 of DASPTT010000127.1, read as the reverse complement.
TGGGTCGACATATGGGTCGACAATATGGGTCGACTCTCGTGAAGTCTCGTGAAGTCTCGTGAGGTCCGTCGTCAGGGGGACGTCCGCCGTTGGCCCTGGGGGCCTACCCTGGCCCCATGACCCTCGACGGTCCCTATGAGCCCAGCCGGTGGGACTGGGTCCGGGAGCAGGTCGACCGCTACGAGCGCTCTGGGGGGACGGAGGGGACGACGCTCCTCGACACCCGGCTTCCCGTCGTCGTCGTCACCATGTTGGGGCACCGGAGCGGCAAGGTCCGCAAAGCCCCCGTCATGCGGGTGGAGCACGAGGGGCACTACGCCGTCGTCGCCTCCAAGGGTGGGGACCCGAGGAACCCCGGCTGGTACTACAACCTCAAGGCCCACCCCGACACCGTGCGGATCCAAGACGGCCCCGAGGTGTTCGACGTCGCGGTACGGGAGGTCGAGGGGGAGGAGCGCGAGCAATGGTGGGAGCGTGCCGTGGCGGCGTACCCCGCCTACGCCGACTACCAGCGAAGCACGACGCGGCAGATCCCGGTCCTGGTGGCCACACGCGTGGCGTGAACCACCCTGGCCCACCCTCCGCCGTGGGTACTAGCGCGTCTTGATGACGGACGTGTTCTGGGCGATGTCGTGGTAGCCCTGGCGTGCAGGATTCCAAAGCGGCGATAGCCCACAGATCAGCGTCCAGATGTCTCCGAGAAATCCCAGGACGCCGCCGATCAACGGAATCATGATCAGGACGAGCCACGGATAGAGGATCACCATCCGTGCACCCGCACGCGACCGGGAGATCGTTCCGCCGGTCGTCGCGTCCCGCACCGCGATGCCGAGAGCCATCATGCCGACGGACTGGCCCCGTTCGCTCCCCTCCAAGAGCGCGAAGTAGGCGATGGCACCGAGCCCGACGATCACTTGGACGAGCCACAACCTGAAGGCGAAATGGGTCAACCCCGTGCGGAGCGACGAGCTCACGACGGCGGCGGCGAGGATCCAGTAGACGACCCCGATGATCAGGCCGTCGATGACGATGGCAACGAAGCGTTGCCACCAATCCGCCAGTGGACGCCCCAGGCGGTCGAGGGGCACAGCCTGATACCCGTACGGCACGCCGCCCGGGAACGGTCCGGGTGCCGGAGGAGGGGGCGGCGGCGGAGGCGGAGCCGGCGGAGGAGGGTACGCGGCCGGTGGCGTCGGCGGAGGCTCGCTGCTCGGCCCGCCCGGCGTCGGGCTTCCGCTCATCGGCTCTCCCCTGTCGGACATGGGACTTCGACCTTCCGTGCGCCTGATACGCCTGCGACATGCGTAGATCGACGGGGACCGACGTACCAGGACCGAAGGTCCCGCGGTCAGGCCAGGCGACCGCCTCCCACCACTCGACGGGCCGCGTCCACCACTCGACGGCGCCACGTCCACCACGCGGCGGCGTCACGACGCCATCATGGCGGGCCCCGGGTGGAGGCACGAGGTGACATGAGCCGGCGCCCCGCCGGGTGGCATCAGGACGCGGCGTGCCGTTGAATATGGCGGTGGATTCGGCCCAATCGACCCGGGCGGCGGTAGCGGGGATCGCCATGGCCTTCCTCTCCGTCCTGCTCCTCTTCCTCGGCCAGGACCTCTTCGGATGGGCCGGCTTCCTTCTCGCTGTCCTCGTCATCTTCCTGGTCGCACGCGGCCTGCACCCGATGATCCTCCGATGGATCAGGGGAACGGAGCGGTAACGGCGCTCGTCGACGGCAATCCCACAGGCGGTTGACGCCACTGCCGCCGGGGACGAGGCTGGCGGGGAAGGAAGGGGGGCATCATGTCAAGACTTCGCCGCGTTTGGACCCTGTTCAGCGGCGCGTGTGCAGCGACGCTCGTCCTGGCACTGGCACCTGCCGGCCAGGCCCATGCCGGAACGAGCGGGCCGACGCCGTACTACCTCGCCCTGGGCGACTCCCTCTCACAAGGGGTGCAGCCGAACTCGTCGGGCCAGAGCGTCGAGACGAACCAAGGATATGCGGACGACCTCTACTCCTTGTACAGGAACGAGGTGCCGGGCCTCCAGTTGGCGAAGCTCGGCTGTCCCGGCGAGACCTCCACCAGCATGCTCACCGGTGCTGGATCGCCCTGCACCTATGGCGCGGGATCCCAGGTCGCCCAGGCCGTCTCGTTCATCGAGACCCATCACGTCGTGCTGATCACCATCGACATCGGCGCCAATGACGTCGATGGCTGTCTATCGGGTGGGACGATAAACGGGCCATGCATCGCCACCGGGCTCACCAACATCGGCAACAACCTGCCCGTCATCCTCTACATGCTCCGGGCTGCAGCGGGAGCGGGCGTGCCGATCGTCGGCATGAACTACTACGACCCGTTCCTGGCGTTGTGGCTCCAAGGCTCGGCCGGCCAAGGCCTCGCCACGCAGTCGGTGGCGCTCACGACCTATCTCAACGGGACGGTCCTCCAGCCGATCTACACCGCTTTCAGTGATCCGATCGCCGATGTGCAGAGTGCGTTCCAGACGACGGACTTCACCCCCTTGCCGTGGACGGGCCAACCGGTGAACGTGACCCTGATCTGCGCACTGACGTGGATGTGTGCTCCGTCGCCTGTCGGGCCGAACATCCACGCCAACGTGTTCGGCTACGGGGTGATCACCGGAGCGTTCATCCAGGAGATCGGGGTGCTCTAGTCAGCCCCGAGGTTGCTCCTCATGCCTCGGCCCCCGCCACCGGGGGCCGAGGCAGAGCTTGATCGTTCACGGCGCGGTCACGGTGTCGCCTACTGCCGGCGCGACAAGCCCCGCACCGCCAGGACGAAGAAGCACACCGCGAAGGCGATGACGATCCCGATCTCGGTCCACACCGACAAGGTGTGCCCGAACAGCGTGACCTGTGCGGAGAAGCGCGCCGCGGCCGCGGGCGGGATCTCCTGGACGGAGAAGATGACCTGGCGCAGTGGGGCGACGGCGTACGTCAGCGGGTTGATCCGGGTGAGGAACGTCAGCCACACGGGCAAGCCGCTGAGCGGGAACATCGCGCCGGAGAGGAACAGCATGGGCAGCAGCAGCAGCTGCATGACGACCTGGAATCCCTCCATGCGCTGCGTGCGGCTGGCGGTGAAGGTCCCGAAGGCCGTCAGGGAGATCGCCATGAGCAGCTCGAGCCCGATCACCTCGACGACCACCAGGGGCGTGAGCTTGACCCCGATCAACGGGGCCAGGACCAGCATGATCGTGCCCTGCACGGCGGCGATGGTGGCGCCGCCGGAGATCTTGCCCACCACCAGGGCCCAGCGCCGCACCGGGGCGACGAGCATCTCGCGCAGGAACCCGAACTCCCGGTCCCACACGATGGACATGGCACTGAACATGGCGGTGGAGGCGACGCTCATGGCGACGATGCCGGGGAAGACGAACTTCTTGAAGTCGAACCCCGCCGTCGACCCGACCAGGGGCGTGAGCCCCCATCCGAGGACGAAGAGGAAGAGGATGGGCTGCACGAACCCCGACAGGATGCGCGTCCGCGTCCGGCTGAAGCGGATGAGCTCTCGCTCCCACACCATCCCGATGGTGGCGAGCTCGCCACTGAGGCGCTCGGTCGCCTCGACGCGAGGCGCGGCGGACTCGGGAGCGACGACCGTGCTCATCGCCGGCGCCCCCAGGCCCGCGCCATCGCCGGGCGCATCTCCCCGCCCTGGTCGCGGATCTCCCTCCCCGTGAAGTGCAGGAACACGTCGTCGAGGGTGGGCCGGTGCACGTGGACCGTCCCCACCGCGGCACCGACCAGCTGCACGAGACGGGCCACCTGCTCCTCGCCGTTCTCGGTGAACACCCGCACCCCCTCCTCGACGCGCTCGGCGCGGTAGCCGGCTGCCGTCAGCGCGGCCAGCGAGCGCGCGTCGTCGGCGGTCTGGAGATCGACGGTGTCGACGCCGAGGATGGCCTTGAGCCGGGTCGGCGTGTCCAGGGCGACGATGCGCCCGTGATCGATGATGGCGATGCGATCGGCCACCTCCGCCTCGTCCATGTAGTGGGTGGTGAGAAAGACGGTGACGTGCTCCTCGCGCCGGAGGGTGAGGACGTCCTCCCACATGAGGGCCCGGGTCTGGGGGTCGAGGCCGATGGTCGGCTCGTCGAGGAAGAGCACGGCGGGCGTGTGCAGCATGCCGCGAGCGATCTCGAGCCGCCGTGCCATGCCGCCGGAGAAGGTCGACACCAGATCGTGGCGGCGATCGGAGAGGGCCACGAGCTCGAGCACCCGGCCGATGCGCGCCTCGCGCTCGCGGCGGGGCACCCGGTACATGACGGCGTGGAACCGCAGGTTCTCCTCCGCCGTGAGCTGATCGTCGAGGGTCTGCTCCTGAAACACGAGCCCGATGGACCGTCGGACGCGGTCTGGGTCCCTCTCGACGTCGTAGCCGGCCACCCGGGCGGTGCCCGCGGTGGGGAACGCCAGCGTGCAGAGAATGTTGATCGTCGTCGACTTCCCCGCGCCGTTGGGCCCGAGGAACGCGAACACTTCGCCGGCGTGGACCTCGAAGCTCACGTCATCGACGGCGAGCAGATCGCCGAAGCGCTTCTCGAGACCGGCAACCTCCACCGCCGGAGCACCGTCGAACCTGGGCACGTCCCTGCCGGTCGGAACCGGGAGCCGCTTCGGGACCCCAGTGACCGTCGATGGTTGTGGACCCATGGGCCAGCCTTCTCTACCAGTGGAACCAGCCTGTCGCCTCCCTGGCCGCGGTGGGAGGGGCAAAGGTCCCACCGCAGAGCCGTTGCCGGGTGGTCAGCGATCGCCGAAGATCCAGGCCTCAGCCCTCGGGGGTGGCTCCTCACGATGGTGCAGGGTGCTGACGACGTCGATCACCCCGGGGACGTCGCGGACGATGGAGACGACCACCCGGACGTCCCAGGGGTAGCGGACGTCGCCGGTCAACCGCACCACCCCGTCCTCGACGGACACGTCAACGTGCGCATCGTCGGGTCTGTTGGGATCATGGGCGAGAGCCTGCTCGGCGTCGGACCGGACGAGGTCGTCGGGACGGTCGAAGGTGCCCAGGATGTCCTGGCGGGACACCATGCCGACGAGCGCACCTCGGTCGAGGACCGGGACTCGCTTGATCCCGTGCCGGAGCATGCGCCGGGCAACGACCGCTACGTCCTCCTCTGGCGCGCACACCACCACGTCCTTCGTCATCACGTCTCGGGCGACCGAGCCGGCCGCCTTGCCCACCCACCGATGGTCTCGCCCAGAGAGCACGTCGCCGAGCAGCGAAAGCGCCCGATGTCGGCGTGTTCCGTAGGCTTCCTTCGAGATCAGGTCGGCCTCGGTCACGATCCCCACGAGCCGGCCGTCGGTTTCGAGCACGGGCAGGGCGCTGACCTCGGCGCGGACCAGGAGCTCGATGACGCTCTTGAAAGGGGTATCGGGTGTGACGCTGGCCACCACCGGCGTCGCCATGATCTCCTTGACCTTCACCTCGTCACCTCCCTGCATCACATCCTGTGAGCCGCACCCGGCGGCCTGCCAGGGCCGAATGGCCTCGGCAGACTGATGAGTCAGAACGGTGGCCGCCCGATCACCCACCACGCGAAGCTGGGACCACGGCCACATCGGACGAGGAGGGGCAGATGCGTGAGCTCGCCGACATCATCCGGCACCGTCACTCGGAGCGGGTGGCCTTCGACCCGGCACGCCCAATCCCGCCAGGAGACCTCGACCAGATCCTCGAGGCCGCCCGCTGGGCGCCCACCGCCCACAACATGCAGAACTACGAGATGATCGTCGTCGACGACCCGCGGCGGCTGGAGGAGATCGGCCGCATCCGGTCAGAGATCTCCGAGGTTTTCGTGCGGGAGAACTATGCGCAGCTGTCGTTCTCCGAGGAGGAGCTGCTCGCGAAGAAGACCGGGATCCTGGCCGCCGTGTTCCCGCCCTCGTGGCTCACACCGAATCCCGACCCCGCCGAGATCTCGGATCCCGAGCACGCATACCTCGGCGCCGCCCTCCGCAGTGCACCGGTGCTCCTATTGGTGGTCCACGACTCGACCCGACGGGCACCGGCCTCCGAGGGCGACGTCCTGGGGTTCATGAGCCTTGGATGCGTGATGGAGAACATGTGGCTCACCGCAGAGTCCCTCGGGATCGGCATGCAGATCCTGAGCGCGATGAGCGGTACGCAGGTCGAGGAGGAGCTCCATCGGATCTTGGAGGTTCCGGCCTCCGTGAAGGTCGCCTTCGGTGCCCGGCTCGGGTATCCCCTCGAACAACCGGGTCAGCGCCTGCGCGTCCGCCGGGACGTCGTCGACTTCGCGCACCGGAACTCCTACTCCGCCCCGTACCGGAGTTGAGGCGACGGTCGGGGGCGAACGCCACCCCGCCCCGCTCAGACGGTCCCACCCGGACTGCGATCGGCCCCGGGTGGCGGTTCCCAGCCCCGGGTGGTCCACTCCTTGTTGGTCTCTTCGAGCCGCTCGATACGCTGGTGCAGAGCGACCAGATGGTCTCCGATGTCATGGATGGCCTTGGTGAGGTCGGCGACGACCTTGGAGCTCGGGTGCGCGTCCCCTCCCGCGTACTCGGACAACGATTCTTTGAGGTCATGGATGTCGTGCTCGACCGATCGCTGATCGCCGGGTTGTGCCATCCCCTAGAGCCTAGGGCACCGGCACTGCGAAAACATGGGGGAGGGCAGCACCAGCCTGTGAGCACGCGCGCCGAGGCCCGCCGATGTTCACAGGCGTTCACCACATCTCGCAAGGGGCAGCATCAAACGAAGAAGCGGTCAACCTCCGCTTGGTCACCGAAGAACACTTCGATTCGCCTGATCTTGTCGTCCCTGGACATGGTTACGAGGAAGACCGCCCTGAAGGTGTCGATGACGGCCCCTCGTTGAACCCGCGTGTTGACAAGGCCGGCAACGTTGTTGATGCCGATCATCCAGTCCTCCCACTGGAGGACATCCACGGCGTGGTGAGTCTGCCGCAGCAGCTCTTCGATGTGCCCGGTCACTGCCTGCGCGCCCTCGAAGGTGCCTGCGAGCCGGTGCGAACCGGGCACTCGGTAGCTCACCTTCGGGTCGAGGAGCTCGACTGCCGCGGAGATGTCGCCGCGGAAGCATTTCTGGAAGAAGTCCTCGGCCACTGCGCTCGGCTTGTCGATGATCACGTGCACCTCCTCGAACCAAGGCGATGGCCTCTTAGCCCTTCAAGTGGACGGGCTGCCCCTCCTGCTTGCTGATGGCCTCAGCCGCCGCCTCGACCAACTGGTGTACCAGGTCGGCTAGTGCCCGGGCTGCCGCCAGCTCCTCTCCGACCATGGGCATCTTGGCGTCAGCAGGGTTGCGGCTGGCCCGTCCCGAGGAGGTGAACGCCTTCCCCCGGATGACGATGGATATGTTCGCTTGGGTATGAGTGTCATCCTCCTCGAAGGTGATCTCGATTTCGCTCGTTTCTCTCGTCACGGTCTCCTCCTCCTACGATAAGACCAAGGTTACGACCGAGACCCTGGCGTGCGGGCGAAGGCGTCGACCTGGACGAGCATGCCGGGCACGACCAACTGGCAGGCGATGGTCGTCCGAGCCGGGTACGGCGGGGAGAAGTACTGGCGGTAGATCTCGTTGTACTGGTCGACGAAACCGGGATCGGTCAAGTACCCACACACCTTGATGACGTCGACGAAGTCACACCCCGCTGCCCGCAGACAGCGGCGAAGGTTCACGAAGACCTGGTGGGCCTGCACCGAGAACTCTCGGCCGACCAGATGATGGTCCTCACCGAAGGGCACCTGGCTGGCGATGGCCACCAGGTCGCCGGAGACAGCGACGTTGGAGTAGGGAAAGCCGGAGAGCGGGTCAAGAGCGAAGGGGTGTTCGACCATCCCCAGGGTCTATGCCCTTATGCCCAGGACGTTCAAGGTCCTTGATCCTCCGCCAACGGAGGTCGGCCGTGGACGGGCTCCGTTTGTCGTCGCAATGTTCTGGGATCTCGTCTTGCCAATGGGGACTTTCGGCCCTAGGCATCCCTGTGGTGGCGAGTCAAGGAGGCAGAAGAAGCCGGGGAAAGGAGGGACGCATGGCGGAAGATGCCTATGCGGCCGTAGTCCGGCGGGCCTTCGAGGACTTCGAGTCGGGCGACTTGGACCTCTTGGGCGTGGTCATTGCTCCCGATGTCGTGTGGCATGAACCCGGTCGCAGCGTCCTCGCCGGGGACTACACGGGACCGGAGGCGGTCCTCGGGTTCCTGGCCCAGCTCAAGGCTCGCAGTGACGGCTCGTTCGGTATCGAGATCCTGGATGTCGTGAGCGAGCCGGAACGAGCGTTGGTCTTCATCCGGGAGACGGCCAAGCGAGACGACAAGACGCTGGACGTGATCGCCGTGGTGGATTTCGAGATCCACCACCAGAAGATCACCGAGGTGACCGTCTACCACGCCGACAGCTACCAGTTCGACGAGTTCTGGGCAGACGACTAGCGGCAGCAGTGCCGTCGCCCGTCCGCTGAGTCAGAAAGGGGGGCGACGATGACCGAAGCGGTCGGACGAATGGCGTCGACCCCCAGACCTGTCCGGGTGGCACTGGTTGGAGGTCGGTAGAGGTGCCCCGTGACCCACCGGAGGAAAGGACCCTTTCGGTCGCCGTGGCGGTCTTGAAGCGATCTCGCCGATCGGTGCGGTCACTCCCCAGGATCGCCCCCTCGCCAGACATGGCCCGGGGATTGGGGTGCCTGGTGGCCTGGTTCGAACGGGTGGGCAACGACGAGCACTACGCCGACCCCGCCCCCACCGAGGCCACGGCGGCCCTCACCCAGATGTCGAGGCAGGGCCGCTTCGCCACGATCCACACCGTAGTGGTTGGCCGGGCCACGCTCCGGGTCGCTCAGGAGGTCGTCGCCTATCGATGGGCCATCCAATGCGGGAGCGAGGTCGACGAGGAGGCTCTGGAGCGAGCCGAGGGGCAACTCCTGGAGGTTCTGCGCAGGGCCTAACCGAGCATCCGTGACGCACAAGTCTCACTCGGCGGCGGGCCGAGGCTCCGTCACCGTGCTCCGGCATCCCCCATTCGACGTCGGCACCCTCCTAGCGTTGACCGCGCCCCCGTGGACCGGTCCGGGAGGTACTCCCCCAGCGACTTTCCGGTCCGATCCCGGGGTTCGTCACGCCCAGGTCTGGTCGAGGTCGGTCCGTCTCAGCTCGTGACATCCTTGCGGTTGAACCACCACCACCCGACCGCCAGGAACACGACCACGTAGGGTACCTGGACGAGGAGCCCCCGGAGCATCTCCTGGGTCTGGCCCGACTGTAAGAACAGGCTGTGCCATGCGTCGAGGTAGTGCGTCGGGTAGACGTAGCTCGTGCTGTCAAGCGCAGGGATGTTGTTGAGGATCTGCGAGACGACGCCCAGACCGACGCCCCCGGCTACCGCTCCAAAGGCTCGGTCGGTCATGGTGGACAGCATGAAGGCGAAGGACACGTACGCGGCCTGGCACCACGCCACGTACAAGGTCGCGACGGCCATGCGGCCGAGGGCCGAGCCCTGGGAGACGGCGCCGGTGGGCGTGACGACCGGGTGCCAGCCGAACGCCGCCGTGCCCACGAGCATGCCGACGACCGTGACGAACGCAGTGGCGGCAACGGCGAGGACGACGGCCACGAGCAACTTGGCCCCGAGCAGCCTGTGTCGGTTCACAGGACGGACGAGGAGATAGCGCAGGGTCCCCCAATCGGCTTCGCCCGAGATGCTCTCTCCGGCGAACAGGGATCCCACCACGATCAGCAGGAAGGACCCGACGGCGGTCAGCGCCGTGATCGACAGGTTGATTCCCGACCCCGTGGCAAGATCGAAGAACTCGTGACCGGGACCCTTGGGGGGATTGGCCTTGAACGAGATGGCGAAGACGACGGGGATGAGACCGGCCAAGGAGAAGCCCACGTAGGTGCGCAGCCGCCAGGTTTGCTTCGCGAACTCGACGGCGATCACCGGTGGTGCTCCCCCAGGAGCCCGATGAAGGCGTCTTCGAGGGCGTGGCGGGCCGTGATCGTCTCGACCCCGATCCCGGCCCGCACTAACCGCTCCACCACCTCCGTCCTCGGGATCCCGTCCAGGTCGAGCGATAGGCCCCGCCCTTCGGCAGTCACCCTGCGCACGCCCCGTGCGGAACCGAGCACTGCGACGGCGGCAGGCGGGTCGTCGACCTCCAGGTAGACGGTCGTGGTCGCCCCGACGAGGTCGGACACCGCGCCCTGGGCCACGAGCGATCCCCGGTTCATCACCGCAACCCGGTCGCAGACCTGTTCGACCTCGGCGAGCAAATGGCTGGAAAGAAGGACGGTGGTGCCGTCGGCGGCCAAGTCCCGGATGACGGTGCGAATCTCGCGCATCTGCTGTGGGTCCAGCCCGGTCGTGGGTTCATCGAGCACGAGCAGGTCCGGCCGTCCGAGCAGCGCCTGGGCGAGGCCCAGGCGCTGGCGCATCCCATGGGAGTAGGTCTTGACCTTGCGATCGATGGCCGTTCCGAGATCGGCGATGTCCAGTGCGCGATCAAGGTGGGCATCGATCAGCGAGGCTCCTCCGGCCCGCCAGAACAGCTCCAGGTTCCTGCGACCTGAGAGGTGAGGGACGAACCCCGGCGACTCGACCAGCACTCCCACCCGGCGCAGCACGGGGTCGCCTGGCCGCACCAGTGTGTCGAAGAGGTGGATCGAGCCCGAGGTGGGGCGGATCAGGCCGACGAGCATGCGCATGGTCGTGGTCTTCCCCGCGCCGTTGGGACCGAGGAGGCCGAAGACGCTGCCCGGTTCCACCGAGAGGCTCAAGTCGTCGACGGCCAGGACGTCGGCGGCGTAGCGCTTCGTCAGATTCTCGATGGCGATCGGGGCAGCAGGCGGCACGCGCCTCCAACTCGGCCTAGATGGTTTCCGGTCAGACCGACGCTAGCCTGGGCCGGTCGCCCCACGGTGGCGGTCGGCGACGGGCGCCCCCGGTTGGTGGGACGCCTCCCTGATCCAAGTGGTCTGGACTGGCCTCTGAGCACCGGGCGAGCACGGGTCATCGTCTTCTACACTCGAGCGCGTGAAGACGATCCACGAGGAGTTTCCCTACGACCCTGCACCAACAGCGGTGTTCGCATTGATCTCCGATGGAGCGTTCCAACTCGAAATCATCTCCCACCTTGGCGGCAAGGACGCCGAGCTGGTCGAGCAGACGGTCACCCCTGAGAGCCGCGTGAAGGTGGTCACCCGACAGCGCACCGGCGTCGAGCTACCCGGCTTCGCCAAGAAGCTGATCCCAGCCAGCACGACGGTCACCTATACGTACGTCTGGGAGCCCGCCCGCGAGGACGGTTCGCGCGAAGGGACATGGGTTGCCGAAATCAAGGGCGCTCCGGTTTCGATGGGAGGGCCGACCGAGCTGCGAGCAACCGGATCGGGGTCCGTACACGTCTTCGGCGGACAGGTGAAGGCATCGGTCCCGGTAGTGGGCGGAAAGTTGGAGTCATTCGCCCTCGACAGCTTGCATCGTGAGCTGACTCGCGCTGCGGAGTTCACTGCTGATCGACTGGCCGAGGTCTAGAGCGAGCAGTCTGCCGTGTCGTGACCATCGTCCACCGGTCCTACGTTGATGGGGCCGGAGGCGGCGGCGCTCGTGTTGGACTCACGGGCGGTCCCTTCGGCGCTGGCATCGGAGGAGGCGCTTGCGAAGGCTGATCGGCCTGCGCGTTTCTCGTCCTCTGCTTCACGGCTTGGGCGGCACTGCTCCAGGCCTCTGGCGTATTCAAACCCCGGGCCGTGGCAACGATGCTCTCGATCTCCTGGGCCTCGTTCGCCAAAAGATGCGCTCGGGCCACTGTCGCCTGGGCTGCATTGGCGGCCTCGTGGGCCGCCTGTGAGGCCTGGTCGGCCACCTCTCTCCTCTTGAGGAATTCGGTGACGACGTATGCGGCGTCCCGGACTGCCGTTACGGCGACGACCGCCTGTTGCCATGCCTCTGGCGTCCCAGCGCCGTGGGCCCGGTTGACGGCGTCGAGCGCGTGTCGTCCCAGGACGACCACCGCGTCCGACGCCTCTGAGGTAGGCGATCCGCTGGAGGCACTCATGTTCCTCCACTGTGCCGCACCCCGCCGCGCCCTGCAGGAAGGCCCTGGCGCCGCCGGGGTCAAGCGCAAAACGCCCTGGCCTTATCGCCTGGCCCGCATCCGCTGATAGGTGCGCGGCGCAAGGCTCCGAAGGATCGGCGCAACGAGCGGCAAGGCGGCCGCATTGATCTCAAGGCGAGGATCGGTCAAGCGGCGCAATACGAGTGAGGACACGTCCTCCTCGGTCCGCCGGACGGCGCGTGGGGGCATGGCCAGACCTCCCTCCTGCACCGCCTTGAGCCCCATCTCGGTCGGCACCCACCCCGGGTAGACCATGTGGATGAAGACGCCGTCTGAGCGGGCCTCGTAGGCGAGGCTCTCTGTGGCGGCGGCGAGGGCCGCCTTGCTGGCGGCGTAGTCGCCTGCACCGGGCCCCGGCGCGCGCCCGTCGTCGGAACCCCAGTTGGCGATGGCACCGAAACGGCGACGGCGCATGCCCGGCAGCACCGTCAGCATGGCAGCAATGGGGGCGAAGAAGTTCACCTCCATGACGGAACGAAATGGCTCGGTGGTCGGCGGCTCGCTCCGGATCACCCCTCCCACACCGGCCACGTTGAGCAGGATGTCGATCGCGTGGTGCTCGCGTTCAACGCGCTCCAGAAGGTCGACGAAGCTGGCGACACCGCTCAGGTCGCACACGGCGTAGCTCGACCTCGGGCTGTGTGAGCGCATCTCGTCGACGAGCGCCCGCAGTCGCTCCTCGCGCCGTGCCACGGCGATGACCACCGCCCCGGTCCGGGCCAGATCCAGAGCCAGGCGGCGGCCCATCCCGGCGGAGGCCCCAGTGACAACCGCTACACGGCCCCGATATCCCGGGTCACGGGCTCGACGTCTGAAAGCCATCAAGGTCACCGTACTTCCCCATGTTGCCTCGTCCGAATGCGGTCAGGACGGCTGGGTCCCCCCACGATTCGGCATCGATGAATCCCGAACGGGCGATCGGATGTTTCGCCTCGGCAGGGAGAATCCCCAGGCTTTCCTCTTCCGTTCCCCAGGGCACATTCGGGATGCTGGTGTCAACGACGGATGCCAGCACCCCCCGCTGAACACCCGTTGTCGCCGACCTCCGGGCACGATGAGTCGCCGAGCAGAAGGGTTTCGCCGACGAGAGGTGGCAAGGTCAGGCATTGGTGGCTCCCGCGCCACGCTCGTCTGACACGGCGGAGTGGTCGCCTTCGAGTCCAGGCTCCCCCCAGCCCGACATGCCTCGGAGGTGACACTTCGCCGACGTTACGCGGACGGTCACCCGGCTCGTCGGCGGCGGATCCGACGACCCCCTCGCCCGAGGTGACCTTCGCGGTTGGACCGACCGATGTCTCGGACACTCCCCGTCCCCCGAGAACCCACACGCGACATGGGGATACGGCTAACCTTGATAGGTGCTGTGAGTGCGCTGTGGTCAGTGTGACGGGCGCATGACGGGCACAGACCATTCGCGGGATGACGATTCGGCGCCACGCGACCGGTAGCCTGATTTGGCTGCTGTTCGTGCTCGCCAACCCCCAACCACTACCTGGAGAGTTCTTCGTGCCTCGCATCAGTGAATTTCGACAAGTCATCATCGACTACCTCACCGAGAACGGTCCCATCGAAGACTCCTCGGGTCGGGCCAGCGCCGCCTTGAAGGAGGCCGTGGGCTACGGGAAAGGCGATGCCGGTTTCAACCTGTTGATCTCGGCGATGGAAAAAGAGGGGCAGATCACCCGGGAGATCCGGGGAAAGCGGACCTTCACGATCACGCTCGCATCCAAGGCGACACCGACGGAGCCAGTTCCCGGTGAGGATTCCCCCGAGGAGATCGACTACGACGAACTTGCTTCCGCCCTCTTGGCCCGCACGGCCCAGGTCTTGGCCAGCGCCCAGGAACCGGCAGAGGCGGTCGGCTGGGCCCGGCGTCGCATCCAGCTCCTTGAAGGGCGAGTCGACGAGCTGGAGCGGGAACTGGCTCGCACAAAGGCGGAGGCGAAGGCCACCGCCGACCAACGGGACGAGCTCCGAGGACAACTCGAAGCCGCCAGCCACAACCTCGACCTCCTCGCCGAGCAGCGTCACCAGCGTGGGTCCGGTCGGGCGGCGCAGCGACTCGGGAGCGACGAGCAGGCGCTGCTCTACGAGCTTCAGGGGCACCGACAC
>DASPTT010000126.1:0-34383 GCA_035623275.1 Acidimicrobiales bacterium | reverse complement strand
AGCAGGCGGCACCGGGCGAGCAGGCGGCACCGGGCGAGCAGGCGGCGCCGGACACCGAGACCTGGCACCTGGCCACGGTCGTCGACGTCCGTATGGAGCTCCCGGCGGCCAACCCCGAGGTCGTGCTCCAAGAGTCCGCCGCGCCCTGGCGCCAGCTGTGCATCCCGGTGGGGCTGGCCGAGGGCAACGCCATCGCCTACGGGCTGCGCGACGTGGCCACGCCGAGACCCCTCACCCACGTGCTCCTGGCCGAGCTCCTCGAGCGCCACGGCGTGAGCGTGGAGGCCGCGCGCATCACCGGCCGCCAGGGGCGCTTGTTCCTGGCCGAGCTCGACACCACGGGGCCTCGGGGCCGCCAGGTGGTGTCGTGCCGGCCGAGCGACGCACTGGCGCTGGTGCTGCGCCAGCGCCTGCCCACGCCGTTGCTGGTGGCCGGCTCCGCCTTCGACAACCACACCGGGGCGCCGGCGACACCGGAGGGGCGTTAGGCCGCCACCTGCTGGGCGGTGGCCTGGCTGGCCACCTCGGGGCGCCCTCCCTCGTCCGAGATGCGCATGAGGAGCGCGATGAGGATGTAGTTGGCGATCAGCGACGAGCCGCCGTAGGCCATGAACGGCAGCGTGATGCCGGTGAGCGGGAGGAGCCGGACGATGCCCGCCATGATGAAGAAGGCCTGCAGGCCCAGGATGAGGGTGAGACCCGCGGCGGTGAGCTTGGCGAACTCGGAGCGGGCCTGCTGCGCGATGCGCAGCCCGTTGCCCACCATGAGCACGAAGGCGAAGACGATGAGCGACGTGCCGAGCAGCCCCATCTCCTCGCCGAACGACGCGAAGATGTAGTCGGAGTAGGGGAAGGGATACGCGAGGTACCCGAAGCCGAGCCCCGTCCCGATGATGCCGCCGGAGCCCAGGCCGTAGAGGCCGTGCACCAGTTGGTACGCGCTGGTGCTGGCGTGGCTCCAGGGGTGCAGCCAGGCCGTGACGCGCACGTGCACCTGGGAGAAGAGCCGGCTCGAGATCAGCGCGCCCACCGCGAAGAGCACCACGCCGAGGACCAGCCACAGGGCTCGGCCGGTGGCCAGCCACAGCATGGCGATGAACAGCACGAAGATGAGCAGGGCGAAGCCGATGTCGCGCTCGGCCCCGAGCACCAGCATGGCGAAGCCCCAGGCCACGAGGATGGGCCCGAGCGGGCGCGGGTCGAGCACGAGCCGGTCGCCGATCCGGTACGTCGGCACCGACAGCAGCTCGCGTCGCTCGGTGAAGTACGAGGCGAAGAAGATGCACAGGGCCAGCTTCGCCAGTTCCACCGGCTGCCCGTTGATGGGCCCGATGTAGACCCACAGGCGGGCCCCGTTGATGCTGCGGCCCACGTGGGGGACCAGCGGGGCGAGCATGAGCGCCACCGCGGCCAGCAGCAGCAGGTAGCGGTAGCGGTCGAGGTCACGGGAACGCCGGATCACCAGCAGGGTGATCAGGTAGGCGGCCACCCCCACGGCCGTCCACGCCGCCTGCAGGCGCGCCAGGTGCTCGTCGATCCGGGCGATCATCACGTAGCCCAGCCCGTTGAGCAGGGTGGCGATGGGCAGCAGGACCGGGTTGGCGTCGGGCGCGTACAGCCGGTTGGCGATGTGCGCGGCCAGGGAGAGTCCGAGCACGATGGCCAGGAACCAGCCGAGGTTCGGCGGGATCTTGGAGGTCGTGCCCACGGCGGCGAGGACGTAGGCGCACACCACGATCAGCGCCCCGAGGACGAGGAGCCCCAGCTCGGTGCGCCGGCGCGCGTGGGGGTGGTGGGCGGCGGCGTCCCGGGCGGGCGGGCGCACACGCGTGAGCACTGGCACGAGGGCGAGCCTACGGCCTGGCCCGGGCCGGGCCGTGCCGCCGGTGCCGGCGGCCCGAGGCCCGGTGCGGTGCCCGGCCCGGGTCGGGCGCCGGGCGGGCGGTCGAACGCGAGAGCGGGCGGTACCCTGGGACCGTCATGGACGCATCCACCGGTGCCGCCGCCGCCGCCCTCCCGGGCACCCACGCGCTCGACCCGGTCGAGTGTGGGCCCGAGCGCTTCTCCAACCGGGAATTGTCCTGGTTGGAGTTCGGATCGCGCCTGTTGGACCTGGCCGACGACGACCGGGTCCCCCTCCTCGAGCGGGTGAAATTCCTGGCCATCTTCTCCGAAGGGCTCGACGAGTTCTTCCAGGTGCGGGTGGCCGGGCTCAAGGACCAGGTGGACGCCGGGTTGCGGGCCCGCTCCGCCGACGGGCTGCGGCCGGCCGATGCGCTGAAGGCCATCGGCGAGCGGGTGCGCGAGCTGGTGCGGCGCCAGTCGGACATCTACCTCAACTCCATCACCCCGGGGCTCGACGCCGCCGGGATCCGCCTGGCCGAATGGTCCTCGCTCGACGAGGACGACCAGAAGTACCTGGTGGACGTGTTCCACCGCGAGATCTTCCCGGTGCTCACCCCGTTGTCGGTCGACCCGGGCCACCCGTTCCCCTACATCTCCAACCTGTCGCTCAACCTGATCGTCCGCGTCGGCGACCCGGTCACCGGCGAGGAGCGCGTGTCGCGGGTGAAGGTGCCGCCGCTGCTGTCCCGCTTCCACGTCATGCCCGACGGCGAGCGCTACGTGGCCCTGGAGCAGATCATCGCCGCACACCTCTCCACCCTCTTCCCCGACATGGTGATCGGCGAGCACTTCCCCTTCCGGGTGACGCGCAACACGGATCTCACCTTGGAGGAGGACGAGGCCGACGACCTCCTCGTGGCGGTGGAGATGGAGCTGCGCCGGCGCCGTTTCGGCCGCGCCGTGCGGCTGGAGGTGGCGGCGGACATGACGCCCGACATGCGCGAGATGCTCCTGCGGGAGCTGGACCTGGGCCCCGAGGACCTCTACGAGAGCGCGGCCCCCCTCGAACTCGGCGGGCTGTGGACCGTGCACGGCTTCGACCGCCCCGACCTCCACGAGGAGGCATGGGCGCCCATGACGCCGCCGCGCCTGGCCACGGCGGGCAACGAGCCGGCCGACCTGTTCGCGGTGCTGCGCGAGCGCGACGTGCTCGTCCACCATCCCTACGACTCCTTCACCACCTCGGTGGAGGCGTTCATCGCGCAGGCCGCCGACGACCCCGACGTGCTGGCCATCAAGCAGACCCTGTACCGCACGTCGGGCGACAGCCCGATCGTGGCGTCGCTCATCAGGGCGGCCGAGTCCGGCAAGCAGGTCGCAGCCGTGGTCGAGCTCAAGGCCCGGTTCGACGAGCAGGCGAACATCCTCTGGGCCCGAGCCCTCGAAGAGGTGGGCGTCCACGTCGTCTACGGGCTCGTCGGGCTCAAGACCCACTCCAAGGCCGCGCTGGTGGTGCGACGGGAGGAGGACGGGATCCGCCGCTACTGCCATCTGGGGACGGGCAACTACAACCCGCGCACCGCCCGACAGTACGAGGACCTCGGCCTGCTCTCGGCAGACCCCCTGCTCGGGGCGGACGTGGGCGACCTGTTCAATTTCCTCACCGGCTACAGCCGCCACGCGCGCTATCGCCGGCTGGTGGTCGCCCCCGGCGGCCTGCGCCAGCGGGTGATCGAGCTGATCGACCGCGAGCGGGCGGCCGGTCCCGAGGGGCGGATCGCCATCAAGGTGAACGGCCTGACCGACCCCGACGTCATCGACGCCCTCTACCGCGCCTCGGGCGCGGGCGTGCCCATCGACCTCGTGGTGCGAGGCGTGTGCTGCCTGCGCCCCGGCGTGCCCGGCCTGTCGGAGACGATCCGGGTCCGCTCGATCGTCGGGCGCTTCCTCGAGCACTCGCGCATCTACCGCTTCGGCGGGACCCACGACCGCCCCCTGACCCTGCTCCTGGGTTCGGCCGACCTCATGGAGCGGAACCTCGACCGGCGTATCGAGCTGCTGTTCCCGGTGGGGGACCCCGAGCTCCAGGCGCGGGTCCTGGAGGTGCTCGAGCTCAACCTGCGTGACGACACGCACGCCTGGACGCTGGGTCCCGACGGCACGTGGACCCGGGTGCGCGGCGAGGAGGGTGTGAGCGTCCAGGGACGGCTCCAGGAGCTCGCCCGCGAGCGCGCCCGGCGCCGACGCGAACCCGAGCCCTTCGGCGCGCAGGCCGGCTGAGCGCGCCGGCGCCTGCCGCCTACGGGTGCAGCGGCGGCGGGGTCGACCGACGGCCGAGGTGCCGTCGGGGCCGGCTGTGCGCCAACGGCCCCGCGTCCGCCGCCGGCGGCTCGACGCCCTCGGGGGTCTTCGTGGCGGCACCGGGGGCCGGCGCGCCGACCGTCGTGCCCGACTCGTCGGGGGTGCCCGCGTCCGCGTCGGTGCCGACCAGGTCCGCGCCCGTCGCGCCGCCGGTGCCCGTCTTGACGGGCATCCCGGTGGGTGCGACCGACACCTCCTTGCGCACCTCGCGCAGGCGGTCGCGCCAGCTCACGCCCGAGAAGCGCAGCGACAGGTAGGCGAGGCCCCCCACCGGGATGGGGAGCCAGAAGTTCACCAGGCGGTAGCCGATCACGCCGAGGCTGGCGACGGGCAGCGGGACGCCGAAGCCGTGCAGGGTCGTGATGAGCACCGCCTCCACGACGCCGAGGCCCGACGGCGTGATGGGGATGACCGCCAGGATGTTGGCCAGGCCGTAGGCGACCAGCAGGTCGATGGGCGAGACGTAGACGTGGAACGCGGCGATGAACACCCACAGGCACGCCGCGTCGAGCAGCCAGTTGGCCGCGGCCCAGGCGACGGCCCGGCGTAGGACGGTCCGCTGCGCGGCGAACACGCGCAGGCGGTCGGCGAAGTGCTGGATGCCCACCGCCAGACGCTCGCCGTCGACGAAGGGCAGGCGGTCCGCGAAGCGGCGCACGAAGTCGATGACGTGCACCCGGCCCTTTGTGAGCAGGACCACCACGCCCGCGAAGCTGGCCATGAGGAGGATCCCGAGGCCGGCGGCCACCGCGTACAGGGGGTTGTAGCCGTGGAAGAACAGGGAGACCACCAGAGCCAGCCAGAAGATGGCGTTGAGCACGACGGCGGAGCCCACACCCTGCATGGCGATGGCGAAGCCCGCGTCGGCCGCCCGCACGCCCTGCTGGCTGAGCAGCCGGTACATGAGCGCGGCGCCGAACGCCGTGCCGCCCGGCATGACGTGGCTGAACGACAGGGTGGAGAGGTCGATCTGCATGATCCGCCGTCGGCTCAGGATGCCGATGGGCAGCACCTGGTAGGTGAGCTGCGCGAAGGCGACGAGGGCGGCGGCCTCGATGGCCAGGGCCGTGAACGCCACCCCGAAGTTGACGTGCGAGAGCAGATGGAGGGACTTGCGCCCACCGCCGAGGCGCGGGAGCACGAAGATCTCGATGACCAAGATGGCCACGATGGCGGTGAGCGTCCACTTGACCTCCCGCCGCATCCGGCGGCGTGGAACCCCTGCTGGACGGGCCGGCACTTCCCCATGGTTACACGTCGCGCCAGGCCGGACCTGCCATGCTGGAGCCGTGCCGGAGCCCGCCACGGACGCCCGTGCCAGCGCATCCGACGAGAGCCCCCTGGAGTCCCGTCGGGCGCGGCTGTGGGAGTGGGCGGACGCCCGGGGGATCCCGCTGCAGACGATCGTCGTCACCGTGGCCGTGGTGGCGGCCGTCTACCTCGCCGGGCGACTGATCTACAAGCTGCGCGAGGTGCTGGTGATCGTGGTCCTCGCCGCGTTCATCGCCCTGCTGCTCGACCCGCTCGTGCTCATGATCAACCGGGCCGGGGTCAAGCGCCGGGGTACGGCGGTGGCCCTGGTGACCGTCTTCGCCATCCTGGTGTTCGCGGGCCTGGCCACCGCCTTCGGCTACCCACTGGTCAACGGGCTCACCCACCTGGCGAACAAGCTTCCGACCTACGTGAGCCAGGCCGAGCACGGGCGCGGTCCGATCGGCCGCCTGGTGGCCAAGTACCACGTGCAGCACTGGGTCACCCAGAACGCCCCGAAGATCGCCAGCTTCGCCAAGGACCTCTCGAAGCCGGCGCTGTCCCTGGGCAAGGGGGCGCTGTCCATCCTGTTCTCGTTGGTGGCCGTCTTCATGCTCGTGCTCCTGCTCCTGCTGGAGGCGCCCAAGCTCCGCCGCGGCGTGCTCAGGCTCATGACGCCCGAACGCGCCCGTCGCGCCGCATTCCTGGCGGGGGAGGTGAGCCGGTCGGTCACCGGGTACATGGCCGGGAACTTCATCACCTCGGTCATCGCCGGCGTGGTCGTGTACGTGACCCTGACGATCCTGGGCGTGCCCTTCGCGCTGCTGTGGGCGCTGTGGGTGGCCCTGGTGGACTTCATCCCCATGATCGGCGGCGCGCTGGCCGGCATACCGACGGTCCTGTTCGCCTTGACGCACTCGCTCACCGCGGGCCTGGTGACGCTGGCCGTGTTCCTGATCTACACGCAGGTCGAGAACCACGTGCTCAACCCGATCGTGATGAGCAAGACGGTGCGGATCAACCCCCTGTTCGTGCTGATCGCCATCCTCGTGGGGGCCAACATCGGGGCCCTGGCCGGCGGGTTCTTCGGGGGTTTCGTGGGCACCCTCATCGCCATCCCGGTGGCCGGCTCCATCCAGGTCATCGTGCGGGAGGTGTGGAAGTCGACGGCCGGGCCACCGCCCGGCACCGAGGACCAGGTCGGCGTGGATGTCAGCGGGCCACCCGGGGCGCCCGCCGCCGCCGTGCCTGGGCCCGGGTAGGGGCCGGGCGAGGCAGGCCGAGGGCGGTGGTGATTTACACTGCTGCGTCGTGAACGTCCTGGTCGTGCTGCCCACCTTCAACGAGGCGGAGAACATCGAGCGCGTGCTCCAGCGTGTGCACGGCGCGCTGCCGGACGCCGGGATCCTCGTGGTGGACGACGGGAGCCCCGACGGGACCGCCGAGATCGCGGAGCGGGTGGGCAAGGAGATCGCCGGCATCGAGGTGCTGCGCCGGCCGGCCAAGGCCGGCCTCGGCAGCGCGTATCGCGCCGGGTTTGCCTGGGGCCTCCAGCGCGGGTGGGACGCCTTCGTGGAGATGGACTCGGACCTCTCCCACGACCCCGACGCCCTGCCGTCGCTGGTGGCACCCCTGGCCCAGGGGGTGGACCTGTCGGTCGGGTCCCGATACATCCCCGGGGGGTCGATCCCCAACTGGCGCTGGCACCGCCGGCTCCTGTCGCGCGGGGGGAACCTGTACGCGTCGTGGATGCTCGGTCTCGGGATCACCGATGCCACGTCCGGCTTCCGCGCCTACCGGGGGCCGATCCTGGGGGCCATCGACCTCGCCGGCGTGCGCGCCGAGGGATACGGCTTCCAGATCGAGATGGTCCTCGAGGTCCTCGAGCACGGCGGGCGCGTGGCCGAGGTCCCCATCCGCTTCGTCGACCGGGTCCGGGGCAAGTCCAAGATGTCGGTGACCATCGTCGTCGAGGCGCTGGCCCTGGTGACCTGGTGGGGCCTGTGCCGCCTGGGCCGGCGCCTGGCCGGACGCGGCCGCCGTCGGGGGCGGGTCGAGCCCGCGCCCGAGCATTCGGTCCGGGGCGGTTCCACGCCCCCGGTCTGAGAGAATGGGGTCGTGAGCGCCCCGCGGATCCTCGTCGTCGACGACGAGCCCTACATCACCGACCTCCTCGGGGCCGCCCTGCGCTTCGAGGGCTTCGAGGTCGAGACCGCGGCCTCCGGGGCGGAGGCTCTCGCCCTCGCCCACCAGGGGAGCCACGACCTGATGCTCCTCGACGTCATGCTCCCCGACGTCACGGGGACCGAGGTCTGCCGGCGTCTGCGCGACGAGGGCTATCCCACCCCCGTGCTCTTCCTCACGGCGCGCGACGCCACGGAGGACAAGGTGGTCGGGCTGCGTGCCGGGGGCGACGACTACGTGAGCAAGCCCTTCAGCCTCGACGAGCTGGTGGCGCGCATCCAGGCGATCCTGCGGCGCACGGCTCGGGTCAACGGCTCGGCCGGGCCCCTGCGCTTTGCGGACCTGGTGCTCGACGACGAGACCCACGAGGTCTCGCGCGCCGGCGAGCCCATCGACCTCACCGCCACCGAGTTCAACCTCCTGCGCTACCTGCTCGAGAACGCACGGCGCGTGTTGTCGAAGTCCGAGATCCTCGACCACGTCTGGGACTACGACTTCGAAGGCGACCCGAGCATCGTCGAGACCTACATCAGCTATTTGCGCAAGAAGGTGGACTGCTACTCGCCGCCGCTCATCCACACCATCCGCGGCGTGGGCTACAGCCTCCGGCTGCCAAAGGACCGGGAGTGACGCGGTGTCGCTGAGGCGCCGTCTCGTGGTGGGGGTGCTGGCCCTGCTCGTCGCCGCGCTGGTGGCGACCGACGTGATCACGTCGTCGGCCCTGCGGTCGTTCCTGGTGGGGCGCCTCGACGAGCAGCTCGACGTCGCCCAGGCCCAGGCCTACCGCTACATCGTGACCACGTACGCGCGTGACCAGAGCGCGGATCCCTCGCAGGTCCGCGACCCGGCCACCTGGCTCGCCACCTTGGCGACCTCTCCGCCCGTGAGCACCGACCCCGAGACGGGGCTGGCGACCACGCCGACGGGCAAGGGCCCCCGACTCAACGCCGCCATCCTGGGGGCGCGCCTGAGCCCCGACATCTACGTCGAGGTCCTCGACGCCTCGGGCACTGTCGTCTTCGACGATCCCTCCGGCCTCGTGAGCGCCAACGACCACGATCCCGCGCCGCAGCTGCCCGCCGACCTCCCCGTGGAGAGGCAGCCCCCGCCGCACAGCTTCGGGCAGGGCCACGGTCCCTACGTGCCGGACCGGCCCTCGTTCGAGGTGCGCGCCGTGGGGTCCTCGGGCCTGCGCTATCGGGCGCAGGCGGTGGCGGTGCCGGGCGGCACCCTGGTGACCGCGGTGGCACTGGCGCCGACCCAGGCCACGCTGAACTCGCTCACCCATGACGAGCTCATCGTCACCGGCGTCGTCGTCCTGGCGCTCGTGCTCCTCGTGCTTTGGATCGTCCGCCTCGGGCTCCGCCCCCTGGAGGACATGACCGCCACGGCGGGGGCCATCGCGGCGGGCGATCTCACCCGGCGCGTGCGGCGCAGCGACGAGGACAGCGAGGTGGGACGGCTCGGCCAGGCGCTCAACGGCATGCTGAGCCAGATCCAGGCCGCCTTCGACGAGCGGTCCCGGTCCGAGGCACGGCTGCGACGCTTCATCGCCGACGCCTCACACGAGCTGCGCACGCCGCTCACCTCGATCCGGGGCTACGCCGAGCTCTTGCGCAAGGGCGCGCTGCGCGACGAGGGGGGCCGGCGTCGTGCCGCCGAGCGCATCGAGCACGAGTCCGAGCGCATGGGCGTCCTCGTCGACGACCTGCTCCTGCTCGCCCGGCTCGACCAGGGCCGGCCGGTCGGGCGCGAGCCGGTGGAGCTCGGCGCGTTGGTGGCGGAGGCGGTGGAATCCGCGCGGGCCGTCGACCGCGAGCGACACATCTCCCTGGCGCGTGCCGGGGACGTCAACGTCCTCGGCGACGCGGCCCGGCTTCGGCAGGTGGTGGACAACCTGCTGCGCAACGCCCTCGTGCACACCCCGGCGGGCACCGCGGTGCACGCAAGCGTCCAACGCCAGGGGACCAGGGCGGTGATCACCGTGGCCGACGAGGGTCCGGGACTGGACCCCGAGCAGCGGACGCGTGTGTTCGACCGCTTCTACCAGGGCAGCGAGGCACGGACGGGATCGGGCAGCGGCCTCGGACTGTCGATCGTCGCCGCCCTCGCCCACGCGCACGGGGGACGGGCCTTCGCCGAGGCCTCTCCCAGCGGCGGCGCGTCCTTCGTGGTCGAGCTGCCCCTGAACATGCGCGCCGGCAGCCAGGGGCAAGCTGCGGCGGAGACGAGGCAGGAAGATGCGGCACCGGCCGAGGCCGACGCCGGAGCGACGGACACGGCCGCGACGGACACGGCCGCGGCCGACGCCGGAGCGACGGACACGGCCGCGGCAGGGGAAATGGCGGGAGCCGACGGCGGGCGACGGGCCGAGGGCGACGGTGCGATCCTCCGACCTCTTCGTCGCTGAACGGGGCCAGGGCCCGCCGGTCGTCTTCGTCCACGGCCAGCCCGGGCGGGGCAGCGACTGGGAGGCCGTCGCCGCCCGCCTGCAGGACGACCATCGCGTCGTGCTCCCCGACCGCCCCGGGTACGGGGGCAGCGGCACCGAGGCGTGCTCCATGGAGGAGAACGCGCGCCTCGTCGGCGATCTCGTCGAGACCCGGCTCGGGCGCCCGGCGGTCGTCGTCGCCCACAGCTACGGCGGCGGTATCGCCCTCCTGCTCGCGGCGCGCCGTCCGGCGCTGGTGGCGGGACTGGTCCTGGCCGGGAGCATCGGGCGCGGCGACAGCATCGGGGCCGTCGATCGGGTCCTGGCGCTGCCGGGCGTGGGGGAGGTGATGACGGCAGCGGGGCTCGTCACCCTCGGCCGGGTCCTCCCGCACATGCGCCGGCTGGTCGGGCGGGCCCCCGGTGACATCGGCCCCCGCCTGGCGGCCGCGCTCCCCGACGAGGGCTTCCTCGAGGTGGCGATCTCCCAGGGGCACTGGGTCTGGCGCAGCGTGGTCGCCGAGCAGCGGTACCTGCTGCGCGAGATCGCCCTGGTCGAGGACGCCGTGGACCGAGTGCAGGCCCCCTCGGTGGTGATCACGGGCACCCACGACGTGGTCGTCGCGCCCCGCGTGGCCGTCGGCCTGGCCGTGGCCATGCCCGGCTCCCAGCTGGTGGCGGTGGCGCGCACCGGGCACTTCGTGCCCCGCGACGCACCCGGGGTGGTGGCCGCGGCGGTGCGCCGGGTGGAGTCGGTGGCCGATGGGCCCGGCGCGCACGAGGCCGCCGAGGACGACCCGGACGCCCGGGAGGCGGAAGCCTGATCAGATCAGGGGCGCGCCTCGGCCGCCCCGCCGGCGCCGAGGTTGCCGAGGGCGCCGAGGGCCGTGCGGAGCTTGAGCGACGTCTCGGCCAGTTCCTCGTCGGGGTCGGAGCCGGCCACGATGCCCGCGCCGGCGTGGACCACGGCGCGCCGTCCGACGACGGTTGCGCCGCGGATGGCCACCACGAAGTCACCGTCGCCGCGCCCGTCGACCCAGCCGGCGGGGCCCGCGTAGGCGCCGCGCCCGTGGGGCTCGAGCGCACCGAGCAGCTCGAGCGCGGCGCCCGTGGGAGTGCCCGCCACGGCCGGGGTGGGGTGCAGGAGGGCGGCGAGGCTGAGGACGTCGACGTCCCCGACCAGGGTGCCGGCCACCCGGGTGGCGAGATGGGCCACCCCCCGCAACCGCGCCACCGACGGCGCACCGTGGCACGGCCGGGCCTCGCACAGCGGCGCCAGCGCGTCGACCACGGCGTCGACCACCTGGCCGTGCTCCCGGGCGTCCTTGTCGGAGGCCGCCAGGCGGGCGGCGGCCAGTGCGTCGCCGGCCTCGTCGCCGGGCAGCCCGACGGTGCCGGCCAGCGGCCAGGACTCGACGTGGCGCCCGCGTCGGGTCACGAGCACCTCGGGGCTCGCGCCCAGGAACGAGCCCGTGGCGCCGACCACCCCGTAGACGGTGGCCGCCGGTTCGCGCCGCTGGAGCCGGCGCATGGCGTCGACGGCGTCGAGCGGCACGTCGAAGGCGGCCACCACGCGCCGGGCCAGGACGACCTTGGAGACGGTGCCGGCGGCGATGGACTCCAGGGCGCGGCGCACTCCCGAGGTGAACACCTCGGGCGCGGGGCCCTCCAGCGCGACCAGGCGGCGCGCCGGCGGGGCGTCGGCCCAGGGCCCGTGGACGTCGGTCGCGCCCGCGCCGCCGACACCGGCGAGTGCCTCGAGACAGCGGCGGACCTCGGCGGGGTCGCGCGCCGCCCGCCCGATCCCGCCCGGTGAGCTCACCACCGTGGCCCACTCGCGCCCGCCGGCGCGTCCGTAGAGCAGCTCGGGCACGACCAGCGAGCCCGGTTCCTGCGCGGCGAAGGGCAGGGCACCCAGGGCGACCGGCCCGTGGGGAGCGCCGGGGACGGCCTCGTGGCCACCGGGCGCCGGCGACAGTGCGGCCAGCCACTCGCACAGCGCCCGGCGGTCACCGGCCTCCGCCATCCCCGACGGCAGGGTGAGGCGGGCGGCCACGCCGTGGCCCGCCAGCGCGAGGTGCTTGGAGACGAGGACGACGCCGGGCCCGTTGCCGTGGGGGCCGCACGCCAACGCGAAGGGGTCGATGGCGGGGCCGGGCGGCAGCTCGACGGTGCGCCAGACGAACGACGCCGGGTCGGGCCACACCCGCGCCCGGGCGGGCGCGCGGAGGGCGTGGGGCGGCGTCACGACGCCCCCGACGGGTGGCCGGCGCGCGTGGCCGTCAGGAGCTGGGCCGCGCCGGCGCCGAAGGTCCGCCGGCCCACCGTGCGGAACCCGGCGTCGTGCACCATGGCGCGCAGGCGCTCCGGGGCGGGGAGATAGGCCACCGACTGGGGCAGGTACCGGTAGGCGGCGGCGTCGGAGAGCAGTGCGCCGATGAGGGGCACGCCCCGGCGGAACCACAGCGCATGGCCGGCGCGCAGGACGGGGGACGCCGGCTGGTGCACCTCGAGCAGCGCGATGCGGCCCCCCGGCCGGACGACGCGGGCGAGCTCCGCCAACAGCGCAGCCAGGTCGGTGACGTTGCGCAGGGCGAAGCCGCACGTGGCGCCGTCGACCGCGCCGGCGCGCAGCGGCAGCGCCAGCGCGTCCGCCTGCACGCACGGGGTGCGGTGGCGCCCGGCGCGCAGCATCCCGAGGGAGAGGTCGACCCCCAGTGCCTCGATGCCGGCGTCGGCGAGAAGACGGCAGAAGTCGCCGGTCCCGCAGGCGACGTCGACGACGCGAGACCCTCGGGGGAGCCCGAGGGCACGCACCGCGACCCGCCGCCACCGGACGTCGAGGCCGAAGGTCATGAGCCGGTTCACGAGGTCGTAGCGGGACGCGATGGTGTCGAACATGGCGCGCACCATGGCGGCCTTGGCCGGTCCCTCGGGGAGCGTGCCGCGCTCGGCGAGCGCGTCGGTCGCGGACGACGTGGTGCTCACGACGCGGTGCTCACGATGTCGCGCGCACGATCGCGCGCACGGTCGCGCTCACGAGGTGGCGACGGCCCGGACCGCGGAGAGCTCCACGGGCGACCCGACGTGCTCGATGTGCTCCAGGGCGCACTGCAGCAGGACCCGGGTGAAGTGGTGGGCGACGAGGGTGCTCGTCGCCGGCAGCAGCGACTGGAACGCCTCCACCAGGCGCCTCGCCGCTTCGTCGTCCCCGTCGTCGCCATGCGCGGCGCGCATCGGCTCGCGCACGTGCGCGTCGAACAGCGCCACGGCCCGGTGGGCCGTCGCCAGCGTGGCCTCGTGGTGGGCGCGGGCCAGGTCGAGGAGATCGCTCAACGGGATGCCGTGCTCGAGCAGGATGAGCCCGGCGCGGGCCACGGCGACGTCGTCGGCCGTATACCCCTCCGTCTCGCCGACACGGGTCGGGACGAGGAGGCCCTCGCCGGCGATGGCGCGAAGCAGTGGCTCGGGGATCCCGGTGCGCGTCGCGAGGTCCTCGATGGAGAGGAGGGTGGCCTCGTCGTGGAGGCTCTCGGCGGCCATGGCGCCGACCAGGGCCTCGTCGGCCGCGTCGAGCTCCCCGGCCACCACCCGGGCGATGGTGGCCAGGGTGAAGCCGCGGGCCTGCAGCGCACGGATGCGCTCGATCCGGGCCAGGTGCCCGTCGTCGTACAGGGCGACCCGGCCCTGGCGCCGCGGCGCGGGCAGCAGGCCTTTGGCCTGGTAGTAGCGGACGGTGTCCACGGTCACCCCGCTGCGGGCGGCCAGCTCCTCGACGCGCATCTCCATGCACATACTCTAGGAGTGATCGCTCGCAAGGTCGGCGCTCCCCCGCGGGAAGGGGCGCTCCCCGTGGGGGTGGGAGAACGGGACCGCTGGCCTGCCAGAATGCGGCCCCATGGCCATCGATTTCACCTTCCCGCCCGACGTCGAGGACGCCCGCCGGCGCATGCGGGCCTTCGTCGACGAGGACGTCCGCCCGACCGAGGAGCGGCTCATGTCCGACGGGTCGGGGCGAGCCGACTGGCGGGCCGAGCTGGACCGCCTGCGGGGCACGGCCCGGGAGCTGGGCCTGTGGAACCCGCACATGCCGGAGGCGTGGGGCGGACCCGGGTTCGGCCCCACCGCCCTGGCCGCCGTGTCGGCCGAGGCGGCCAAGGCCCGCTTCGGGTCCTACGTCGTCAACTGCTACGCGCCCGACGAGGGCAACATGCACACGCTGTTGCACTGGGGCACCGAGGAGCAGAAGGAGAAGTACCTGCGCCCCATGTGCGAGGGCCGGCTTCGCTCCTGCTTCGCCATGACGGAGCCGGAGGTGGCGGGATCGGACCCGACCCTCATGCAGACCCGCGCCGAGCTGCACGGCGACGAGTGGGTCGTCAACGGGCACAAGTGGTTCATCAGCGGGGCGCGCGGCGCGGGGTTCGCCATCCTGCTGGCGCGCACCGAGGAGGACCCCGAGGTCCCGCAGGCGGCGACGTCGGCCTTCATCGTCGACATCCCCTCCGGGGGGTGGGAGCTCGTGCGCGACGTGGAGACCATGGCCGGCGGGCACAACCACTGCGAGATCCGTATCACCGACCTCCGGCTGCCAGCCGACGCCCTGCTCGGCGGGCGCGGCCAGGGGCACCGGCTCGGCCAGGCCCGGCTCGGCCCCGCGCGCCTGGCCCACTGCATGCGCTGGCTCGGTCAGATCGAGACCGCGTTGGACCTGATGGTGGCGCGCTCGCTGGCGCGCTACGCCCACGGGTCGTACCTGTCGGAGAAACAGGGCATCCAGTGGCTCATCAGCGAGTCGGCCATCGAGCTGTACCAGGCGAAGCTGATGGTGCTGCACGCCGCGTACCTCATCGAGCGCGGGCTTCCCTTCGCAACACAGGTCTCCATGGCCAAGCACCACGTGGCCAACACGCTCTGGCGGGTGGTCGACCGTGCCGTGCAGGTGCACGGGGCGCTGGGCTACTCCAAGGACTCGCCGTTGTCGGACATGCTCCTCCAGGCCCGCTGGAGCCGGTTCGCCGACGGTGCCGACGAGGTGCACAAATGGCGCGTGGCGGAGTCGGTCATCGACGCCTATCGCGACCACGGCACGACGCGTCCCGCCACCGGGGACCTGCCCTTGTGAGTGGGTGGCCGCCTACGTGCGCGGGGTGAGCGACGACATCGTCCACGAGCCGTTCTCGGTGTAGGTGATCGCACCGAGCGGCGAGTTGGTGTGGATCACGATGTGGCGCTGCACCTGCAGCGGCAGCCCGGTCGACGTCGAGAACCACCAGTCCTCGGTCACGGCGCCCTTCTGGGCACCGGTCACCGTCGTCTTCTGCTGCTCGTGCACGGCCGTCACCGCGGTGCCCCCGATCTGCAGGGTCCCGGTGCCGACGATGGTCGCCGTGGTGGTCGAGCGCCCGGACCCGGCCACGGTGTTGACCTCGGGGCACGACCAGTGCAGCGTGGTCCCCGCCCGGGGGTCGGGGGGCAGGACGACGGTGGTGGAGGGGCACGTGAGCGTGGCCTGGTTCGAGATCTTCAAGGCCCCGAAGTCCCAGGACTGGGAGTTGCGGTTGACCGGCTGCCCCAGGCCGGCCGCGGTGGGGCAGAAGTCGAACTCCTCCCAGTGCGCCACGTTGTAGTCGATGTGCCAGCGCCAGCACCCCGACGACAGGTACTGCACGGTGGCCGGCATCACCGCGCCGTCGTTCTGGGTGTTGGGGGGGAAGGAGATCTGCTCGTGGCCCTGGCCCCCGAGCGTGTACACGCCGGCGGCGGGCTGCGCGTAGGGCGACCCGTTGGCGGTCACGTCCGGGCCGCTGTGGAAGGCGTGGACGGCCGAGCCCACCGACTTGGCCCCCGGATGGCTCCGCAGCTCGTAGCGCACGAAACCGAAGGCGAACGTGCTCAGCACCACCACGGCGACGACGCCGATCCCGAGGAGCACCCACCGGCGCCTCCGATGGGCACGGGGACGGCTCGGCATGGGGGGGAGCGGGGGAGGGAAGGCCTCGGTCTCCAACGCCGATCTCTCGTCGTGGACGACGGCCATGGTGATCGCCTCCACGTCTCACCATGGGCGGCGCCCGGTGCCCGGGACAGTGCCGAAGGTCACCGTCGACCGGGGTCTCCCGCCGGCCAAGGGCGGGGGCGGCGCTACGTGAAGTAGCGGTAGACGACCTGCGCCACGCAGCTCGGCTTCTCGGCGCCCTCGGTCTCGAAGGTGAGGTCGAGGCACACCTGCACGCCGCCGGGCACGTCCTCCACGGTGGCCACCGCCGCACCGAGGCGCAGCTTCGCGCCCACCTTCACCGGGGCGGGGAAGCGGACCTTGTTGCAGCCGTAGTTCACGCCGAAGGCCATGCCCTCGACCTTGAGCACCTCGCCCAGGAGGACGGGGGCGAGCGACAGGGTCAGGTACCCGTGGGCGATGGCGCCGCCGAAGGGGCCGGTGGCGGCGCGCTCGGGGTCGACGTGGATCCACTGGTGGTCCCCGGTGGCGTCCGCGAAGAGGTTGACCCGCTCCTGGTCGATGAGGTGCCAGTCGGACCAGCCGATGTGCTCGCCCGCCAGCTTGTGGAACTCCTCGATGCCGTGCACGGTCGTCGTCATGGTCGCACCCTACCTAGTGCGTCCGGACCTAGTGGAACCAGATGCGCTGGTACTCGCGGCTCTGGGGGTGGAGCAACAGCGCCGCCACGACCACGGCGAAGAGGAGGTTGAGGATGCCGATGCCGTGGCCCAGCACGAACACCCAGATGCTGAGGGCCAGGATGACGAGGGCCGCCCCGACGGCCAGCCGGTACCCCCATCGCCTCTCGTTGGCGATCCCGTAGGCGCCGACCCCCTCCGCCGCGGTGACCAGGAGGAGGAGCCCGAAGATGCCGCCGACGAGGAGGAAGAGCAGCGCGAAGGCGACGTTCAGGTAGCTGAGCATCACGGCACCCTGCAGGGTCTGGGGCTGCGAGCCGTCGAAGAAGTGGCGCTCGGGTCGATCCGGCACGCCGAACATTCTGGCAGGTCGGCAGCGGCTCGCCTGCTCGGGGCCTCGGTAGGCTGATGCCGTGGACGAGAGGCAGCACCCGTTCCCCGAGCTCCACCAGCGGGACCACCACCATCGCAGCATCGGGACGGGTGGGGCCCGGGCGGCCGTCTTCGGGGTGAGCGACGGCCTCGTGACCAACGTCTCGCTCATCCTCGGAATGGCCGGCGCCCACTCGCCCCAGTCGGTGGTCCGCCTGGCGGGCGTGGCCGGGATGATCGCCGGGGCCTTCTCCATGGCGGCGGGGGAGTACGTGTCGATGCGCGCCCAGAGCGAGCTGCTCGAGCGGGAGCTGGCCCTGGAGCGCCGCGAGATCCTCCGCCGGCCCGAGGGCGAGCGTCGGGAGCTGGTGCGGATCTACGAGAACCGCGGCGTGGAGCCCGAGGCGGCGCGCCGGCTGGCCGAGGAGATGATGCGCACGCCGGAGCTCGCCCTGGAGACCCACGCCCGCGAGGAGCTCGGCATCAACCCCAGCGCCCTGGGCTCGCCGGTGGTGGCGTCGTCGTCGTCGTTCGCCACCTTCGCGCTGGGCGCGCTCCTCCCGCTGCTGCCGTGGCTCTTCACCGGGGGGACGGTGGCCATCGTCGCCTCGGTGGTCATCGGCGTGGTCGCCTCCCTCGGTGTGGGCATCGCCCTGGCGGTGTTCACCGGCCGGCCGTGGTGGTACTCGGCGCTGCGCCAGCTGCTCATCTCGTCGGTGGCCGCGGCGGTGACCTTCGGCATCGCACGCGCCGTCGGGGTCTCCGGGATCCGCTGAGGACGCGCGCTCAGGACGCGGCGACGTCGCCCGTGTAGGCGCGATCGACGTGGTCGACGTCGAAGCCCATCGACCGGTACAGGCCCACGGCGGGCTCGTTGGCCGAGTCGACGTAGAGCATGGCGACGGTGAGGCCCTTGGAGGCCATGTAGTCCAGCCCGGCCAGCACCAGCGCGCGCCCGAGCCCCGTGCCCTGCGCGTCCGGGTCGACCGAGATGACGTAGATCTCGCCCAGGGGCGGGTCGTCGTCGAGGTGGATCTTGGTCCAGCACGAGGCCACCAGGCGCCCGTCGCGCTCGTGGAGGAGGAACCCGTCGGGGTCGAACCACGGCTCGGCCTCGCGCTCGATGAGCGTGTCGAGCGACCAGTCGCCCTGCTCCGGATGGGCCGCGAAGGCGCGGTTGTTGACGTCGAGCCACGCCGCCTCGTCCGAGCCGGGGACGAAGGCGCGCGTCTCGACACGCGGGGAGGGGTCGTCGAGGGGCAACGGCCGGCGCATCTGGTACAGGTCACGGCCCCGGGCCAGGCCCGCCTGCTCGGCCATGGCATCGGTCTCGGGGGTGGGCTTCGGCACCCAGAGGTGGACGTGGCCACCGCCGAGGTGGGCGATCTCGCCCAGGGCGGCCTGCAACAGGTCCGTGCCCACGCGGTGCCCCTCGCCCCGGTGGTCGGGGTGGACGACCACCTCCAACCCCCACGTGCGGTGGCCCCGGCTCACCTGGGCGTAGCCGACCAGGGGGCCGCGCGTCCCCTCGCGGGCCACGAACCCGGCGAACCCGGTCCTGCCGCCGTGGACGAGGTCGAGCCACTTGTGCTCGCCCAGCGGGCGGTGGCGGTCGGCGGCGGTGACGTCGTGGAGCAGCTGGGAGACCTCGGCGATGTCGGCCTCGCCCATCCGCCGCTTGACCTCGACGTGGTGCATCCGGCGAGGCTAGTGCGCGCCTCGGCCCCGTCGTCCGGGGTCGGCGCGCCCAGACGTGCTGGCTAGCCTGGACCGATGCCCGCCCGCCGACGACCCAAGTCCGCCCCGGTGGCGGTGGTCGTCGAGCGCCTGGCCGCGCTCTACCCCGGGACGGCCAAGGAGTTGTGCGCCTTGCGCCACGAAACGCCCTACCAGCTGCTGGTGGCCACCATCCTCTCCGCCCAGTGCACCGACGAGCGGGTGAACATGGTCACGCCCGAGGTCTTCACCGCCTATCCCACGCCCGCCGCTCTGGCCGCGGCCGTGCCCGCCGAGCTCGAGGAGATGATCCGCTCGACCGGGTTCTTCCGCGCCAAGACGGCCAGCCTCGTCGGCATGGCCGCCGGCGTGGTCGAGCGCTTCGGGGGCGACGTCCCCTCGGCCATGGAGGACCTGGTGACGCTGCCGGGCGTGGGGCGCAAGACGGCGAACGTGGTCCGCAGCGTCGCCTTCGGCCTGCCCGGGCTCCCCGTCGACACCCACGTGGGCCGGCTGGCCAGGCGCCTCGGGCTCACCACCGAGACCGACCCGGTCAAGGTGGAGGCGGATCTCGACGCCGAGATCGACCCGGACGAGCGGGGCGCGCTCAGCCTGCGGCTGATCCTCCACGGCCGGGCGGTGTGCAAGGCACGCGCTCCCCGCTGCGACGCCTGCGTCCTGGCCGACGTGTGCCCGTCGGCGGGGACGGCGGCGCCGCCCCCCCGGCGCGATTCCATCGCGAAGCGAGCCACTGCGGGCCGGCGCCGGTCGACCTGAAGGCGCCTCGGGTCCCCTGACCGCGCGACGTCCCCGGATCGTCACAACGAGTACGGGGACCTCCACGAATGCGCCCGGGTTTGGCGCGAGTTGGGCGGATGTTTTCCAAGAGTGATTGGAATCCACCGAGGGGCCCGTGCTGTTGTAGTAGGCATCGGAACCGGTTCCCGCCACCTGGTTCCGTACTGAGCGGTGTCCGGGATCCGCCGCCTGGCCCGCTCGAGGCGACGGCGCCCGTCAGGGCGCCGTCGTCGCGTCGGGACCGGTTGCGGCACCGGATCAGGCCCGGCGCGTCGGCGGCGTCACGACCCGGCCCAGACGACGACGTGCCCCGGTCAGGGCCCGTTCGACGGCGAAGAGCTCGGTCGCCGTGTCGTCGTCGTGCGCCGATGCCGACTCGTCGGCGATGGCGCCCACCCGGCGGATGAGCTCGTCGAGGGCGGTGACGACGGACGACAGCTCGGCGCGGGCGGAGGGCACGGCCCGATCATGGCCGCGGCGGGCCGTCGCACGCCATGGGGCCAGTGAAAGCCCAGGTACGATCGTGTGCTCGTGTCGCTCACTCTCCTGGACCTCCGCGGCGTCCCCCGGGCCGACCTGGCCGGCCGCCTGCCGCGTCCGCCGGCCGCCGAGGTGTTCCCCGCCGAGGCCGTCGCCGCCATCCTGGCCGAGGTCCGGGCCGGGGGAGACGGGGCCCTGCGGGAGCTGACCAAGCGCTTCGACGGGGTGGAGATCGGCGAGCTGCGGGTGGCGCCCGAGGAGGTCGAAGCGGCGCGGCGACGTGTGCCCGCCGGCCTGCGCGCCAGCCTGGAGGAGGCGTGGGCTCGCATCGTCGCCTACCACCGCCACGAGCCCGCACCGGTGGGCGACTACGGCGACGGCACGGTGCGGATCCGGCACTTCGCTCACGGCGTCGACCGGGCCGGCCTCTACGCCCCGGGGGGCCGGGCCCGCTACCCCTCGACCGTCCTCATGTGCGCGGCACCGGCCGCAGTGGCCGGCGTGGGCGCCACGGTGCTGTGCGTGCCGCCGGGCCCCGACGGCGCCGTGGCCGACGAGACCCTGGCCGCGGCCGCCATCGCCGAGGTCGACGAGGTCTATCGCGTCGGCGGCGCCCAGGCGATCGGCGCCATGGCCTTCGGCACCGAGTCGATCGCGCCGGTGGACGTGATCGCGGGGCCAGGGAACCGGTACGTGGCGGAGGCGAAGCGGCAGGTCGCCGGCATGGTCGGCGTGCCCTCGGCGTTCGCGGGGCCCTCCGAGGTGGTCGTGGTGGCCGACGAGTCCACGCCCGTGACCTACGCGGCCGTGGACCTGCTCGTCCAGGCCGAGCACGGGCCCGACGGGCTGGCCTGGCTGGTGACCTGGTCGCCGGCCTTGGCCGAGGCCGTGACGGCCGAGGTCGACCGGCAGGTGTCGCGCTCGGCGCGCCGGGCAGACCTGGAGGCCACGCTGGGCTCGGGCGGCTACGCCGTGATCGTGGACGGCCCGGCCGAGGCGCTGGCGGTCGCCAACGCGGTGGCGCCCGAGCACCTCGAGCTGCTCGTGGCCGACGCCGAGGACCTGGTCGAAGGTGTGCGCCGGGCCGGTGCCGTCTTCCTCGGACCGGGTGTCCCCGCCAGCGTGGGCGACTACATCGCCGGGCCGAACCACGTCCTGCCCACCGCCCGCACCGCCCGCTTCGCCTCCGCCTTGCGGGTGGACGACTTCCGCACCCACGTGCACGCGGTCGCCCTGGAGGCCGGGGCCCTCGAGCGCCTCGGCCCCCACGTCGTGACCCTGGCGGAGGCCGAAGGGCTCCCCGCACACGCCGACTCGATCCGCCAGCGGCTGGCCGGCGCCGGCGAGGGTGCCGTGGGTGACGGTGACGACGGGGAGGTGGGCCCGTGATCCCGGCGGGCGTGCCCATCCGCCCCGACCTCGACGCGCTCGACGGCTACCACTCGCCCCAGGTGGACGTGGCCGTGCGCCTCAACACCAACGAGTCGCCCCTGCCGCCGCCCGAGGAGTGGCTGGCCGAGCTGCGCGACGGCATCGGCGCGTTGGCGTTCAACCGTTACCCGGACCGGCGCGCCACCGACCTGCGCCGTGCGCTGGCGGAGTTCCACGGCGTGGGGGAGGCGCAGGTGTTCTGTGCCAACGGCTCCAACGAGGTGCTCCAGTGCCTCTTGCTCGCCTACGGCGGCGCCGGCCGGTGCGCCGCGCTGTTCGAGCCCACGTACGCGCTGCACCGGCACATCGCCTCGCTCACGGCTACCACCGTGGTGACCGGATGGCGCGGCGCCGACCACCGCCTGGATCGCGCCGAGGTCGACCGGGTGCTGGCCGAGTCGTCGCCCACCGTCACCTTCGTCTGCTCGCCCAACAACCCGACGGGCCGGGCCGAGACGGCCGGGACCGTCGCCCACGTGCTCGAGCGCGCGCCGGGACTGGTCGTGGTGGACGAGGCCTACGGGCAGTTCGCCCCGTGGAGCGCGCTGGAACTCGTCGGGGGCGCCGCACCCGGGGCCAACCGGTTGGTGGTGGTGCGGACCTTCTCCAAGACCTGGTCCATGGCGGCGTGCCGGCTCGGCTACCTGGTGGCCGCGCCCGACGTGGTCGAGGCCTGCGAGGCGGTGAGCCTCCCGTATCACCTCGACGCCATGACGCAGCTGGCGGGCCGCCTCGCCCTGCGCCACGTCGACGCCATGGAACGACGGGTGGCAACGATCACCGAGGAGCGCGGGCGGATCGCCGCGGCCCTGGCCGACATGGCCGTGGAGGCGTGGCCGTCGGACGCCAACTTCATCCTGTTCCGGCCGATCGGCCGCGCCGCGCGCGACGTCTGGCAGCGGCTCCTCGACTCCTCGGTGCTCGTGCGAGACTGCTCGACGTGGCCCGGGCTCGACGAGTGCCTCCGGGTCACGGTGGGCACGGCGCAGGAGAACGACCGGTTCATCGCCGCGCTGCGTGCCGCACTCGAGGAGGGATGATGGCCGAAGGCTCGGACCGCTCCGCGCGCCGGGAGCGCCGGACCAAGGAGACCGCGGTGCGGGTGGTGCTCGTGCTCGACGGCACCGGTGCGGTCGAGGTGGCAACGGGGCTGCCCTTCTTCGACCACATGCTCAGCCAGCTCGGGCGCCACGGCGGGTTCGACCTGGAGGTGGTGGCCAGCGGCGACCTGCAGGTGGACGCCCACCACACGGTGGAGGACGTCGGGATCGTGCTCGGCGAGGCCCTCACCGCCGCGCTGGGGCCGAAGACGGGCGTGCGGCGCTTCGCCTCCATCGCCCTGCCCCTGGACGAGGCCCTCGTCGAGGTGGCCCTGGACCTCTCGGGGCGTCCGTATCTCGCCTACGAGGTGCCCTTCGCGCCCGACGCCGCGCCGTTGGGGTCGCCGGGCTTCGATCCCCAGCTGGCCGAGGAGTTCTGGCGCGCCTTGGTGACGGCGGCGGGCATCACGCTGCACGTGCGCCTGGTGACGGGCAAGAACACCCACCACGTGCTGGAGGCCTCGTTCAAGGCGGTGGCGCGTTGTTTGCGCGACGCCGTGCGCGTGGAGGGCGGCGGGGTGCCGTCGACCAAGGGCACCCTGTAGTGCCGGGCCGGATCGCCGTACTGGACTACGGCATCGGCAACCTGCGCTCCGCGCAGAAGGCGCTCGTGCACCTCGGCGCGGACGCGCGGCTGGTGACGGACCCGGCGGACGCCACCGGTGCGGCCGGGGTGGTGCTCCCGGGCGTGGGGGCGTTCGGCCGGTGCGCCGAGGCCCTGCGGGCCAGCGGGCTCGACGCGGTGGCGCTCGAGGCCGTGGCGGCGGGGACGCCGTTCCTCGGGATCTGCGTGGGGTTCCAGCTCCTCTACGACGGGTCGGAGGAGTCGCCCGGTGCCGCGGGCCTCGGGGTGCTGCCGGGGACGGTGCGCGCCTTGCGGGGCGACGTCAAGCGGCCCCAGATGCAGTGGAACCGCCTCGTCCGGCGCCCCGGGCGCGCGGCGCGGATGCTGGAGCGCCTGCCCGAGTCGCCGTGGGTGTACTTCGTCCACTCCTATGCCCCGGAGTGGACGGACGACACCGTGGCCAGCTGCGACTACGGCGGCGCCGTGGTGGCGGCGGCCGAGCGCGGCGCGCTGTGGGGCACGCAGTTCCACCCGGAGAAGTCCGGACGATGGGGCCTCGCCATCCTGTCGAACTTCGTCGACGCCTGTGTGACCACGCGCGTGGGCGGCGGCTGATCCATGGAGCTGTACCCGGCGGTCGACCTCCAGCAGGGGGCGGCGGTCCGTCTCGTCCAGGGGGACTTCGACCGGCGCCACGACTACGGCGACCCGGTGGCGCTGGCCAAGCGCTATGCCGCGGCCGGCGCCCGCTGGATCCACGTCGTCGATCTCGACGCGGCCCGCACCGGCGTGGCCCACAACCGCGAGCTGGTCCTCGAGATCGCCCGCCGGGTCCCGGCCGCCGTCCAGGCGGGCGGCGGCATCCGGCGCATCGAGGACGCCGATGCGCTCCTCGGTGCGGGTGTGGCCCGTGTCGTGGTGGGGACGGCGGCCATGCGCGACGCGGCCTTCCTGGCGGAGGTGACGTCGCGGCACCCGGGGCGGGTGGCCGTGGGCCTGGACCACCGCGGCCAGGGGGCGGAGGTGGCGGTGTCGGGCTGGGAGGCCTCCAGTGCGCTGACCCTCGACGACGCCCTGGCCCGGCTCGACGAGGTCGCCGTGGCCGCCGTGGTCGTCACCGCCATCGAGCGCGACGGCATGCTGGCCGGCCCCGACGTCGACGGGCTGGCCCGGGTCCTCGCCGCCACGCGCCATCCGGTCGTCGCCTCGGGCGGGGTGCGCTCCGTCGAGGATCTCCACGACCTGGCCTCGTTGCGCGTCGAGGGGCGCGGGCTCGACGGTGCCATCGTGGGCAAGGCGCTCGTGGACGGGGTGCTCGGGATCGAGGAGGCGTTGCACGCGTGCGCAGCGTCCGGGTGATCCCCTGCCTCGACGTCGACGCCGGCCGGGTGGTCAAGGGCGTGCGCTTCGTCGACCTCGTCGACGCGGGCGATCCCGTCGAGCTCGCCGCCCGCTACGACGAGCAGGGGGCCGACGAGCTCGTCTTCCTCGACATCACGGCATCGGCCCACGAGCGCGACACGATGGTCGACGTCGTGGCCAGGACGGCCGAGGAGGTCTTCATCCCCTTCACCGTCGGCGGCGGGGTGCGCACCCCCGACGACGCCCGCCGGCTCCTTCGGGCCGGGGCGGACAAGGTCGCGCTCAACACGGCCGCGGTGGCCGACCCCTCGTCGGTCTCCGCCATCGCCGACGAGTTCGGCGCGCAGTGCGTGGTCGTCGCCGTCGACGCCCGCCGTCGTGCCGACGCGGGGGGCTGGGAGGTGTACACGCACGGGGGGCGCAACCCGACGGGTCTCGACGCCGTGGGCTGGGCCGTGCAGTGCGCAACACGGGGCGCGGGCGAGATCCTGCTCACCTCGATGGACCGCGACGGGACACGTGACGGCTTCGACCTGGAGCTGACCCGAGCGGTCGTCGACGCCGTGCCCGTCCCTGTGATCGCGTCGGGCGGGGTGGGGACGCTGGCCCACCTGGTCGAGGGAGCGCAGGTGGGGGGTGCGGACGCGGTGCTGGCCGCCTCGATCTTCCACCTCGGGGAGCACACCGTGGCCGAGGCCAAGGCCTATCTGGCGGCCAACGGCGTGCTGGTGCGGCCCGTGGAGGAGCCGGGCACGGGTGTGCCGGCCCCTGCGACGTCCTGAGGTACCGTGCCGCTGTGAGCCCCGATCTGCCGACGCCCAAGACGCCCAAGACGCCGAAGACGCCCAAGGCGTCCAAGCACGCTACGACCGACGAGCCATCGGCAAACGCCAAGGCCGCCGACGGCAAGGCGACCCGGGGCGCGGGTCGCGCCGCCAGGGCCGGCGACCCGAAGCAGCCGATCACCATGCTGGCCGACCGGGTCCTGGCCCAGCAGTCCCAGGCGGAGGGCGAGCGCCGCTCACGGGCGGGCATCCTCATCCCCGCCACCGCCCAGGTCTCCCGGCGCCTCCTGTGGGCGGAGGTGGTGGCCGTCGGGCCCCACGTCCGCACCGTCAAGGTGGGGGACAAGGTGCTGTTCAACCCCGAGGACCGCTTCGAGGTCGAGGTCCACGGCGACGAGTACGTCATCCTGCGCGAGCGCGACATCCACGCGGTGGCCTCCGAGCGCATCGACAGCGGCACGGGGCTCTATCTCTAACCCCCGCTGGATCAGATCGCGACCGGTGGGGTCGGGGGCCCGACCTCAGGGCTCGACCAGTCCACGGCCTGCCGGCGCCAGGGACCCCGCCCGGCCACAGCCGGGCCCACGGCGCGCAACGACGTGAGCTCCTCGCCGTTCATCCCTGCAGCACCGGTTCGAGATCGGGGGGCGGGGGGGCGGCAATGCGCGCGCCGGCGTCTGGCGGTGGCGGCATGTCGACCCGATCGGTCGCCTGGGGTGGGGCGAGGTGCGGTCGCTCGAACTCGTAGTAGCGGGGCAGCGGTTTGATGAGCCCCCGCGACACCCACCCGCGGGCGTCCGCCCACACCAGGACCGGCGGGAGCACGACCAGCGCGCTCAGCAGCGCCACGGCGACGTTCATGGCCACGATGAGGCCGAAGTCGCGGAGCATGGGCATCGAGGACGTGGCGATGACACCGATGCCCGCCACCGCGGTCATCGCCGAGACCATGAAGGCGCGGCCGGTCCTGGCCGCGGTCACCGTCATCGCGTCGCGCGGGTTGAGGCCACGGGCACGTTCCTCCACGAAGCGCAGCAGGATCAGCGACGTGAACTCGGTGCACACTGCGACCACCAACGGCCCGCTGACCGCGGTGACGGGACTCAGCTTGATGTTGCCCGCCACGGCGATGATCGACACCGCGCCCACGGCGACGAGCACCGGCACGAGCGACAGGAGCGAGCGGATGAGGCTCCGGAGCCGGACGGCGAGGAAGGCGCCGACGAAGAGCAGTGCCAGGTAGGTCATGAGCGTGCGGGACTTGTCGAGGTTGTGGAGCAGTCCGACGCCGACGACGCCGATCCCGCCGGCCGCCACCGTGATCCCCGGTGGCGGCGGGTTGTCCTTGACCAGGTTGTCGATCATCGGCTGCAGGGTCGAGAGCTCGTTGGAGCGGGCCAGGAAGATGACGTTCAGGTCGTGCCCGTTGTCGGCGACCATGGTCTTGCGGAGTGCCTCCGGGGCCAGCAGGTAGATCGCCTCCATCTGTGCGCCCGTCGGGTGGACGTCGACGGTGCCCGGCACCGTCAGGAACTCGTCGATGCTGGCCACGAGCCCCGCTCCGGGGAAGATCACGGCGCCGTATTTCTTGGACTCCGTGTCGGCCAGCTTGGCCACGTAGTCGATGGTCTGCTGGCTGAAGGGGTGGTCGGTGGAGACGACCACGCCGATCTGGTTCGTCGACCCGGTGGCGGCCTTCAGGGTCTCGATCTGCTGCACGGCGTGGTTGTCCGGGTTCAGCCATTGGATGGGGTCGGTCTGCAGGGTGAGCTTGCCTTCCACCGCCACCCCGCCGAGGAAGATCACTGCCGCGGCCAATGCCAAGGGGATGGCCGACTTGGCCGGCAGGCTGCCGAGCCAGACGACCAGCCGGCTCATCCGGCCCTTGGAGAAGTCCTTGCCCTGGGTGGGGGACTTGTACTCCCTGATGCCCAGGACGGCCAGGGTGAGCATGATGCTGCACACGCACACGGCGATGATCCCGATGACCATCAACGATCCGAATTGGCGGACGGCCGGCGTCTTGGCGAACCACAGGGCCATGAAGGCGAAGACCGCGTCGAAGGTGACGACGAGGAGGGCGGGGCCCAGCCCCCGGGCGGCGGCCTGGATGGGGTGCGCGGCCCGGTCGAGGACGACCTCTTCCTCGATGCGCGAATGCATCTGGATCGAGTAGTCCATGCCCACGCCCATGAGCACCGGCAACGCGGTGATGGTTGCCAGCGTCAGGGGGACGCCCAAGTACCCCACGAGCCCGAACGCCCAGACGAGGCCGATGGCGACGACCAGGAAGGGCAGCAGCCGCCAGCGCACGCTGAAGGTCAGGAGCAGGATGACCACCATGAGGATGCCGGCGATGAGGCCGAGGCGCTTGATGCCGCCTCGCAGGTAGCTGTTGATGACTTTGAGGATCTCTGGAACACCCGTGGTGAACGTGGTGGCGTTCTCGTAGCGGGCGCCGTTGGTGATCTTCTCGACGGTCGCCGCCGCGGCGGTCTCCTGGTTGATGTCGAGGTTTGGCTTGAGGTAGATGGCCATCAGCGCGTGGCTCGGGTTCGGGACGAACGCCGTCACCGATTTGCGGACAGAGCCGTCCGGTTCGTGCGTGACGAAGTGGACCCA
Source organism: Acidimicrobiales bacterium (assembly GCA_035623275.1). GTDB lineage: Bacteria > Actinomycetota > Acidimicrobiia > Acidimicrobiales > UBA8190 > DASPTT01. The sequence goes on along the minus strand of DASPTT010000126.1, from coordinate 6,442 downwards.
CGCCGGGTTGGAGAGCACCTGCTCGTCGGTGGTGAACTTCCCGATCCCACGGGCCGAGGCGATGAGGTAGTTCCAGCGGTTCTGCGCCGACGTCGGATTGGTGTCACGCCGGTACGCGGACAGGAAGAGCGTGGCGGCCGGGCTGTCGAGCACGCTCCCGTCCGGGCTCTTGAGCAGGATCGACGAGAACGACATGGCGTCGTAGGGCGTGATGACGTTGTACACCCACTTGTCGTTGCGGAGCGCCGTGGCGACGTTCTGCATCTCCGCCGTGTTGTTCGGGGTGAACAGGTCGTCGACGGTCTTGCCCTTGTCCATGGTGAAGAGGACGGCCATCGGGTCCCCGCCGAAGAGCTGGGTGTAGCGCTGGTTGTTGACGGCCAGGGCGTCGTTCTTGTTGAGGTAGTCGGAGTTGCTGGTCGAGAACTTCAGCTGGACGACGCCGAGCCCGAGCACGAAGGTGAGGGCGAGGCCCACGATGGCGACGACGCCCGCGTGCTTCCCGAGGTTGAGCCCCAGCCATTCCCAGAACCGTCGCATCGCCCCCCCAGGCAGTGTGACCACTTCCCGACGCGCTGGCCGGGCGGTTCGCTGCCAGCATCGTACGATGTTCCGCGGCGCCTGGAAAAGGCGGATTCCCGTTCTCCGATGGCCCCCGTCCGGCCCGTCGGTGGGCACCGGTATCGTTGAAGGACCATGAACGAGCCGCCGGCACGCCAGGCCACGCCGATCTCCTATCGCGAGGAGGAGCTCGGTGTAGTCAGATTTGACGACGACGGACTGGTGACAGCCGTCGTCCAGGACGCGAGCGACGGGGCCGTGCTGATGGTGGCGTACATGGACGAGGTGGCGCTCCGACGGACCCTCGACACCGGTCGGACGTGGTTCTGGAGCCGGAGCCGCCGGGAGTACTGGTGCAAGGGCGAGACGTCGGGTGACCGTCAGTGGGTTCGGGCCGTGCGCTACGACTGCGACGGGGATGCCTTGCTCGTCACGGTGGACCAGGACGGCCGCGGGGCCTGCCACACCGGGAACCGGTCGTGCTTCTACCGCGCCTTCGGCGAACCCGACGCGTGATCGGCTCGGGGACCCGCTCCCACGACTGGCTCGGGCGGGAGGAATTCGGCGAGCTGGCCCGCGCGCACCGGATCGTCCCCGTGTGGCGCGAGGTCGTGGCCGACACGGTGACACCCGTGGGGGCCTTCATCCAGGTCGTCGGGGCCGAGCCGGGCTTCCTCCTCGAATCGGTGGAGGGCGGTGAGCGCTGGGGCCGATACTCGTTCGTGGGCCGCCGGATGCTGGCCACCCTGGTCGCCGCCGACGGCGAGGTCGCCGTGCGCGGCGACCTGGCACTGCCCGAGGGCGTGGCCGGGCCGGGCGGGGTGCTGGCGGCCATCGAGGCCCTGCTGGCCGGGTTCCGCGCACCGGTCATCCCCTCGCTGCCGCCGCTCCACAGCGGCATCGTGGGGTACCTCGGTTACGACGTGGTGCGCGAGGTGGAGCGGCTGCCGCGGGTGCCGCCCGACGACCAGGGGTTCCCCGACGCCGTGCTCGGCGTGATCGGCCAGCTGTGCGCGTTCGACCGTTGGCGGCAGCGGGCGGTCCTGGTGGACAACGTGGTGACGGAAGCAGGGTGGACGCGGTCCGAGACCGACGTCGCCTATGAGGAGGCGTGCGGCCGCCTCGACGAGCTGGCGGCCGACCTGGCCCAGCCGCTGCACGAGGCGCCCCTGGAGCCGCCGTACGAGGACGACCGGCCCCCCGAGGTGCGGCGCACCATGTCCTCGGCGCATTTCACCGCTGCCGTGGAGGTCGCCAAGGAGCACATCCGGGCCGGCGACATCTTCCAGGTCGTCCTGGCCCAGCGCTTCGACCTCGAGCTGGGCGCCGATCCCTTCGACCTGTACCGGGTCCTGCGCCTGGTGAACCCGAGCCCCTATCTCTACTTCCTCCGATCGGAGCACGGCGCGGTCGTCGGCTCGTCGCCCGAGCCCATGGTGCGCCTGCGCGACGGGGTGGTGGTGTCGCGGCCCATCGCCGGGACCCGTCCGCGTGGGGCGACGGACGCCGAGGACCGGCGACTCGCCGCCGAACTGGTGGAGCACCCGAAGGAGCTGGCGGAGCACGTGATGCTCGTGGACCTGGCGCGCAACGACGTGGGCCGTGTGGTCGACTTCGGCACCGAGAAGGTCGAGGAGCTCATGACCCTCGAGCGCTACAGCCACGTCATGCACCTCACGTCCCAGGTCACGGGGAGGCTGGCAGCGGGCAAGGGCCCGATCGACGTGCTGCGCGCCACCCTGCCCGCGGGGACCCTGTCGGGCGCGCCCAAGGTCCGGGCCATGCAGATCATCGACGACCTCGAGCCGACCAAGCGGGGCGTCTACGGCGGGGTCGTCGGCTATCTCGACTTCTCGGGCAACCTGGACACCGCCATCGCCATCCGCACCATGGTCGTGTCCCCCGACGGCCGGGCGTCGGTCCAGGCGGGCGCGGGCATCGTGGCCGACAGCGTGCCCGAGGAGGAGGACGTGGAGTGCGTCAACAAGGCGGCCGCCCTCCTCGCCGCCGTCCCGGCTGCTCGCCGCACTGCCGCCGCCCGGGCGGCGCGCCGGGCCCATGGGTGAGCGGGTGACGACCCCCTCGTCGGTGCCCCCGGCCGGCGACCTCGACGCCCTGGAGCGACACGTGGGCGCGCTCTGGCTGGCGCGCGACGTCGTGCGGGTGCACGGTGCGGATGCCACGAGCTACCTCCAGGGACAATGCAGCCAGGACGTCGAGACGCTCGATGCCGGCGCGGCGGCCGATGCCCTGCTCCTCAGCCCGCAGGGCAAGATCGACGCCTTGGTGCGCGTCGTCCGCGTGGGCGACGACGACTTCCTCCTCGACACCGAAGGCGGCTTCGGGCCGGCCGTGGTGGCTCGCTTGGAGCGCTTCAAGCTCCGCGTCCGGGTCGAGGTGGACCCGCTCCCGTGGCGAGCCCTGGCCCTGCGAGGAGACCGGGCGGACCCGGCGGTGTTCGGGGGATCTCCTGGCGCGTCCGGGGGCGACGGTCTCGGTGGTCGGACAGCGCCCGGCCCCGAGGTGACGGTCGCCGTCCCGTACTCCTGGAACGGCGTGCGAGGCGTGGATCTGCTCGGCCCCGCGCCCGCTGTGCCGGCGGGCGTGCGCGTGTGCGCGCCGGCCGCCCTGGAGGTCCTGCGGATCAAGGCCGGGATCCCGAGGGCGGGCGCCGAGATCGACGAGCGGACCATCCCGGCGGAGGTCGGCTTGGTCGGGCGCTGCGTGAGCTTCACCAAGGGGTGCTACACGGGCCAAGAGCTCGTCGCCCGCCTCGATGCCCGGGGGACCAACGTCGCCCGTCGACTGAGCCGAGTGGTGGTGGACGGGCCGGCCGTGCACGGCGACGCGGCGGCCCTGTGGCACGCCACGGTGGTCGTGGACGGCGCCGATGCGGGCACGGTCACCTCGGCGGCGCTCGATCCACGCGACGGCACCGTCACGGCGCTCGCCTTCCTCCACCGGCGCGTCACCCCGCCGTGCGAGGTCACGCTGCGAAGCCCCACCGCCGCCGACAGGCCCGAGGATCCGCCCGCGAGCATCCGGGCCCGGGCGTTCCCGATCGAGCTGGCCACGGATTGACCCCACGCGCCACGTGCCCGAACCGGGCATGCGGCTTCAGCCGTCGTTGGCGACGGCCTCCTGATGGACGCCATTGGCGATGGCAACGGCCGCGAGCTGCGAGCTCACCCCGAGCTTGCGAAGGATCGAGCGGATGTGCGAGCGCACCGTGGCGATCGACACCACCAGCTGTTGCGCGATCTCACTGGCCGCGTCCCCGCGCATCATCTGGTACAGCACCCGGTGCTCGCTGGCGGTCAATTCGAGCAGCCCCTCGTAGGGGTGCGGGAGGGAGGGCCGGGCCGTGTCGCGGACCTCGTTGCGGGCATGGTCGCCGCCGACGAGCCGCTGGCTGTCAAGGTTGGCGTGGAGCTTGTCGAGCTCCTCGGCGAACTCCCAGAGGTCGAGGACGCCGTGCGCGCCTTCACGGACGCAGGCGGCGATGGCGGCCACCGTCGCCCCCACGCCGACGGCGAGGACGGTGGCACCCGCCTGGACGAGCGCGCGCGTCATCTGCGCGGCCAGCTCCCATGGCATGGCCATCTCCGCAGTCGCCCCCGCAGTGGTCCGCACCAGGTGGCTGGGCGAGCGAAGGGGTATGACCACGACGTCGGGCGCCAGGTTCCGGTACTGGCCGACGGCCTCCGCGGCCTCCGTGGCGGCGGTGACGCGTGGCGTCACGCCGACGCGCTCGGCCACAGCGAGGACGCCCGCGACGGCCGGGCCGTGATGGTGGCCACCCGCGGTTCTCGGTGGGCCGATGACGAGCAACGAGAGGTCCGATCGATGCGGGTCCAGCTCGATCGCGGGAGCGGACACGAGCGGCGAATCGCCGTCGTCCCACGCGAGACGGTAGGTGGTCCGACGGGCCAGCGACGTCCCGGCGGCGCTGTGGCGACACCGTCGTACCTGCGACACGACGACCGTCGGCACGCCGTCGACGTCGACCCGGCGACGAGGCCGCACGGCGCCCAGGGCTTCGTGCACGAGGTCCGCGCGGTCGGCCCCGGCCGGCCCTGTGGCGACGCCCACGGTCACGCCGAGGTCGAGGTGGCTCGTGCCGACGGACAAGTGCTCACCGATGGCTCGGGCCAATCGGGTCCCGAGTGCCTGGGGTGTCACGTTGTGCGCGCCGTTGCCGAAGCACACGGCAAGGCGTCCCGCACCCAGCGCGCACATCCAGTCCCCGGGGCGGAGGCACCCCTCCATCCGCCGGACGGCCAGTCCCCACAAGGGCGGGTCGAGGCTCTTGGCCCCGCTCGCCGACCGGCTCTCGACCCTGACGCACGCGACGACTGCGGGTCCGGGACCGCCCTCCGCGTCCCGCCGGTTATCCGAAAAGTTCGCCATGCCCCCCAGCACGCTCCCCCCCCGTCCATGGATCGCGCAGTGCCGCGATCGCCGCCACACCCGATAGCAGTCATGGTCGGTATCTGAACGGTACCACCACATTGCGCGGTTTTTTTCAACCGTTGCTGTGACGAAATCTTGTCATATGCCTGTGATCACTGCGGATCGCGCCCTCGCCGCCCGCCGTCGCCGCGTGCGCGCCCCCCTTCGAGACACGGGGGGTGCGCCTACGCGGGTGTGCTCGAACCGACGCTCTCCCGGGTGGTGCGTCGCAGTGCCGCCTCCACGGCGTCGGTCTCGCGGCGCAGGGACAGGTGCTCCACGGCGGCCGCCCGGCAACGCCGGCCGAGGTCCGGTTCGCGTGCGCGCCAGTCGTGCAGCCCCTCGAGGGTCACGGCGAGCGCGGCCGGATCCCCAGGCGCACAGAGGAACCGCTCGAGCCAACCGGAGAGGAGCTCGGGGGTGCCGCCGACGCGCGAGCCGACGACCGGGATGCCGCACGCCAGCGGCTCCATGACGGCGCGCGACAGGGGCTCGGGCCACAGGCTCGGCACCACGGCGACGTCGGCCGCGGCCAGCACGGGACGGACGTCAGGTCGCGCCCCGAGCCACTCCACGCGCAGGTCCCCGGCCATGCGCTCGAGCTCCGCCCGGTAGCGGTCCGAGTCCGCCGGGTCCGAGCCCAAGGACGGGCCGCCGACCACCACCAGCTGGAGGTCGGGGAGGCGATCGGCAAGGGCGCGGCACGCCTGGACGAGCACGTCCACGCCCTTCTCGCGGCTGATCCGGCCGGTGAACACCACGAGGAAGGCGTCGTCGGAGGTGCCCAGGGCTCGCCGGAGCTTCGACCGCTGTGTGGCATCGACGGGGCGGAAGTAGTCCGAGTCGATCCCCGTCAGCACGACCTCCACTCGACTCGGGTCCAGCCCGCTGCCCTGCCAGCGAGCGGCGGTGTCCGAGGAGACGGCCACTGTGGTGTCGACCCGTCCCAGGCTCCAGCGGAGCCACCGTGGCATCGGGACCGGCGGCGGCAGGCAGCAGTGGAAGACGACCGGTCGGCGTGCCGGCCCGCGCACCAGTGCGGCCATCGGGAGGTCCCAGTAGCGGTAGACGTAGACGACCTCGGGGCGCAAGCGGCGGGCTGCGGCCAGGGCGCGCGCCGTGCCCGTGGCCGACCGGATCGGTGCGGCCCGACGCGGCAGCGTGCCGGCGATCTGCACCATGCTGCCCGCGAAGGAGCGCCAGTCAGCTTCGAAATCCCCGGCGCTCACGTACACGAGGTCGACCCGATGGCCCCGCTCCGCCAGGGCGCGGCATGTCGTCAGCTGCGTGCGCTCCAGACCTCCGCGCGCACCGAGATGGTTGGCCACTGTCAGGATCCGCACTCGGCTGCCTTCTGACGCTCCGACTTCTGTCCCGTTTCGGGTCCGTCCCGTTTCGAGTCGCCCGGCACGCTGGGACGATCGCACCG
>DASPTT010000125.1:0-3491 GCA_035623275.1 Acidimicrobiales bacterium | reverse complement strand
GCACACCCACTCTCGTCGGAGTGGCGGAATAGGCAGACGCGCTAGCTTGAGGGGCTAGTGCCCGCAAGGGCGTAGGGGTTCAAGTCCCCTCTCCGACACGTCTTCTGACCTGGGGAGTTGTACCGGCGGCGGCCGACGCCGTGAACACGGCGAAGCCCAGATGTCAGCGAAATGTCAGCGAATTTCGGTTGACCGGAACCCGGAGCCGCTCACACGGGCTGTGGCGCAGCTTGGTTAGCGCGCTTGACTGGGGGTCGCATCCCCGCCCTGACGGCTCGTGGTCGCTCCTGACGTTCAGTGCGGCTGGCCACGGCTAATCCACCTCGCGTAACGACGTCTCTGACGGTCCGTGTCGTTCCCTGACGGATGGTGCGTTTGCAGATGGTTTGCAGCGGCGGCCCCTAGGAGGGATCGGCGTTTCGGTCGGCGAAAGTCCTGAGTGAGCCAGCATGGTCCGGGCAGAAGTCCTGATCCCCGTCGTTGCGCCAACCCGCTGCTTCCGCGTCATTACGCCGTTCATGATCGGCGGCGTCGTGGAAGCGATTAGGGACGTTCCAGGGCGCGGAGGTACAGCCCTGGATGTCGCATTCGATGAGCCGTCCATTCCCCGTGATAGTCACGGGGGAAAGGCTACGCCGCCAGTGGTGTGACGGCGGACCTGGCCTTCGTCGATCCCTCCTAGTCGTCAAGTGCCCGCCGACGCATCCGGGCGTCGGCCTGGTCGAGCGCCTCCAGCGTCTCCGACGCCAGCAGGTGCGCGGCGTCCCGTGCGACCCGGATGTCGAGCTGCATGGGCGGCCTGGGGGGTACGCCGAGCCACAGCCGGTGCGTGCTCCCGTCCCTCTCCGTCCACCGCATGACAGGGAACGGCGGGGCGTCTTTCTTCCGGAGCCTTCCACCTCCCGACGCATAGTGGTCGAAGTGTTCCAGCACGTCACGGAGGTCCTTGGCGTGGGGGACCTCGGCGCTGAACACGGACCGGGCGTCCCTGATCTTCTCGGCCTGCTCGGGGTAGGCGACGACCACGCGCTCGGCGAGGTCCACCGCTCGCAGGACGTTGCGGAGGGAGACGGCGAACAGGTGGCAGTCCACCTCCCGGCTGTAGGGACCCTCTGGCATCCCCGTGTCCTCGCTCAGCAGCCTGAGGGCCTGGAGGCCGGTCGCGTGCCGCCAAGTGATGATGTAGCCAGCGGCATCCCCTAGAGAGAGGTCTACGGGGTCCATGGCGCCCACGGTACGGAACCTATCCCGACCGGGTAGTGGGCAACATCGTGCGATCACATGCTCGTGGGGAGGTCGGTCCGGGCCTCGTCGCGAGGCGTCCGGGTTCCGGCAGTTGCGGACGGTTAGGAGACCGCTGAGCAATCCGCTCGAGGGTTCTCGCGATTTGGTCGCGGATCATCGAGAATTTGGGGATGCAGGGAGCGAACGACCCCAACCGTGCGTTGCTCGACGCGGCGGCCCTGTGCGGCCACCTCGTCCCGGCCGGCTCGGTCCCGGCGTTCCTGGCCGAGCACCGCCACAGGCTCTTTCCCGACGAGCTGTTCGCCGACCTGTTCCCCTCGGGACGAGGCCGGCCGTCGGTGCCCGGTGACGTGGTGGCCACCGTCATGGTCCTCCAATCCCTCGAGGGCCTGTCGGATCGTGACGCCATCACCCAGCTGCGCACGAACATCGCCTGGAAGGTGGCCTGTGGCCTGCCCCTCGACGACCGGGGCTTCCACCCCACCGTGCTCACGTTGTGGCGCAACAAGCTGCGGGCCAGCGAGCGGCCCGAGCGCATCTTCGAGGTGGTGCGCCAGGTGATCGACGAGTGCGGCGTCCTGGCCGACCGGTCCCGGCGGGCGCTGGACTCCACCGTCCTCGACGACGCCGTCGTCCGCCAGGACGCCGTCATGCAGCTGGTCACCCAGATCCGCCGGGTCCGTCGGCTGGTCCCCGAGGCCCGGGCGCTGGCCCTGGAGGCCCACGACTACGACACCGACCCGGGCAAGCCGGCGTGCGCCTGGGACGACGACGAGGCCATCGACGCCATGGTGAGCGCGCTCGTGCGCGACGCCTTGGCCACGCTCTCGGTCACCGACTCCCTGGTCCTGGACCAGTCCCAGGCCGAGGCGGTCGGCCTCCTGGCCCTCGTGGCCGGCCAAGACGTCGAACCCGGCGAGGACGAGGGGACTTGGCGGATCGCCCAAAAGACCAGGCCCGACCGCATGGTGTCGGTGGTCGACCCCGAGTCGCGCCACGTGCACAAGACGAACCACAACTACCGCGACGGCTACAAGGCCCACGTGGCCGTCGAGCCCGAGACCGGACTCGTGACCAGCTGCGCGCTGACCCCGGGCAACGCTCCCGACGGTCCCGCCGGGCTGGCGCTGCTCGAGGGCGACGAGCCCGATCTCGAGGTGATCGCCGACTCCGCCTATGGGTCGGGCGAGACCCGGGCCAGCTTGCGGGCCGCCGGGCATCGCCAGGTCATCAAGCCCATCGTGCTGCGCACGGCGGTGCCCGGCGGCTTCGACCGCAGCGATTTCACCGTCGACCTCGAGGACCGCACGGTCACGTGCCCGAACAACGTCACCGTGCGGATCACCGATAACAACAACGCCTGTTTCGGGGTCGCGTGCCTGGCGTGTGACCTCCGGTCTCGCTGCACCACCGCGAGACGTGGGCGCCTCTTCAAGATCCACCCGCACGAAGCCGAGCTCATCGAGGCCCGGCGTCGGGCACACGACGCCGACTACCTCGAGACCTATCGACAATGGCGACCCATGGTCGAACGCACCATCGCCTGGCTGGTGGCCAATGGCAGCCGCAAGGTCCGCTATCGCGGGGTGGAGCGCAACCAGCTCGGACTCTCGATGCGGGTCGCCGCCATCAATCTCCGGAGGCTCATCCGGCTCGGACTGGACTACGACCCTGGAGGATGGGTGCTCACCACCTGACCGCAGGTCCCTCACCGAGCAGGATCGTTCGGCTCCTTCTCGGCGTCAGTCGATCCCCGGTTCCCCGCTGGGAGGTCAAGCGGCGATGACCAGCTTCCCTGTCGAACCTAGGAAGCCGATTGCTCAGCAGTCTCCTAACCGAGCAACTGCCGGTTCCTTCGCCCCCTGGGATACACGGCCAGGCCAGGTCAGAGAGTCCGAACCGCCCTGGATCGCTGTGTGCCACGAACGAAAGGAAGCTGAGGATGTAGAAGACCCCAACCTCCAATCGATGCTGTGCCAGGGATGGGGGAGGGCCCCCCGGGATCGCCCTGCAGGGGGAGGTCCCAAACCACCGCAAGCTGCGTCGGTCAAGAGCCGGGGTGGTGAGCGTTGCGGGAAAAGGCGCACCGTGAGTGCGTCAGGTGAGGACCAGGAAGGCGAGCGCAAGCGAACCGCTGATGACGTGTCGAGAGGTGGATGACCGACATCGAAACCGGGCAGAGTGATAGGCCTGGGATGAGCCCGGGGGTTGCCTGTATCGCTGCCCGGGCGGTGTCCGGCATGGAG
>DASPTT010000124.1:0-21311 GCA_035623275.1 Acidimicrobiales bacterium | reverse complement strand
TCGACCAAGGAGCTCGAGGAGGCAATCGCCGACTGGGTCGAGAAGTGGAACGTCGACCCCACGCCATTCGTCTGGCACAAGAGCGCGGACGACATCCTCGACACGCTCGCTGCCTATTGCGAGCGAATCTCCGACTCAGGTCACTAGCCCCCCTCCAGCGCCTTCACCAGCAGGCGACGCAGCGTCTCCCGCTCCATGGCGTCGAGGCCGCCGAGGATCTCCTCTTCGATGGTTCCCTGCGCGGCTTCGGCTCGTTCCAGCGCCTCTCGCCCGGCGTCCGTGATGTCGACGATGTGCCGCCGACGGTCGGCAGGGTCGCGGCGCCGTTCTGCGTACTCCAGGTCTTCGAGATCGTTGAGCACCAGCACACCGGTGTTGGAGTCCATCGACAGGTGCTCGGTCATCGCCTGCTGGGACACACCGGGGTGATCGCGCAGATACGCCAGGACGACCATGTTGCGAAGGTTCATGCCCACCAGGTCGACCGAGCTGCGCAGGTAGACGGACCGGGCCAGGCGCGTGATCAGCACGATCGTCCCCGTACCGGACCGCCCCGTCGCCCGAGCGGTCACGGCCGAAGCCCCCCGTGTGCGGCCATCTCCATCACACTCCTATGATAGTCACGGGATCATGACTAACCTGCGATCTGCGACCATCTCCGAGGCCACGCGCGCCCCCGGCGATCGCCGGCGCTGGGTCGCGCTGGTGGTCGTCTGCTTGGCCATGTTCATGAACGCGCTCGACGGCTCGATCGTCAACGTGGCGCTTCCCGCCATTCAGCGCAGCCTCCACTTCAGCCAGTCCAGCCTGACCTGGGTCGTCGACGCCTATCTCATCTCCTTCGGCAGCTTCCTCCTGATGGCCGGGCGCCTCGGCGATCTCATCGGTCGCAAGAGGGTGTTCCTGACGGGCGTGTCGTTGTTCACCATCGCCTCCGTGGCCTGTGGCTCCGCCACCACGCAGGGCATGCTGGTCGGCGCCCGCTTCGCCCAGGGCATCGGTGGCGCGTTGTCCTCGTCGGTGATCATCGCCATCATCGTCACCGAGTTCCCCCGTTCGTCCGAGCGGGCCAAGGCGATGAGCGCGTACGTGTTCGTGGCGGTCGGCGGCGGTTCCATCGGGCTCCTGGCCGGCGGCGTGCTCACCCAGGCCCTGAGCTGGCACTGGATCTTCTTCGTCAACGTGCCGATCGGGATCGCCACGCTCGTCTCGGGTTCTCTCCTCCTGCCGGAGAACACCGGCATCGGCATACGCCAAGGCGTCGACGTGGTCGGGTCGGTGCTGGTCACCGCATCGGCCATGGTGGGGATCTACGCCATCGTCACCGCGTCGACCCATGGCTGGGCATCGACCCATACGTTGCTCTTCGCAGGGATCGCGCTGGCGCTCCTCGGTGCCTTCATCGCCCTCGAATCGCGGCTTCCAAATCCGATCATGCCGCTGCGCATCCTCAAGGTGCGCACCTTGACCGGTTCGAGCGTGATCCGAGGGTTCCTCGTCATCGGCATGTTCTCGACGTTCTTCATCGGCGCCCTCTACTTCGAGCACGTGCTCGGGTTCAGCCCGGTTCGCACCGGGCTGGCATTCCTCCCGCAGACCGCCGCCATCGCAGTGATGTCCGTGGGGATCACCGCCCGACTCGTGAACCGTTTCGGGCCCAAACGGGTGATGTATCCGGCCATGGTCCTCGTCGCCGCTGGTCTGGTCCTGTTCGCCTCGGCCGGCGCGCACGCCCGGTACTTCCCGCAGGTCTTCTTCGCCTTGCTGATGCTCGGCGTGGGCGCCGGTGCCGCGTTCATGCCGCTGCTGGAGATCGCCATGTCTGAGATCCCCCGCGACGATGCCGGATTGGGCTCGGGCGTCGTCAACGTCTCGCAGCAGCTCGCGGGGGCCGTCGGCCTGGCCGTCCTCGGCACGATCGCCACCAATCGGACCAGGTCGCTGGTGGCGGGGGGCCATGACCTGATCAGCGCGCTCGCCCGTGGCTACGACCTCGCCCTGCTCATCGCCGCCGTCTGCGTCGTGCTCGGGCTCGCCCTCGCCCCGGTGCTCTTGCGGTCCGAGGAGTCGCCCGAGGAGCAGATGGCCCACATCACCGAGAACATGCAGGTGCCGGAGGCATCCGAGCACCTCGTCCTGTAGCCCGCCTCGGTTCTCCCGACGCACGGTCGAGGCCGGACCCGCCGGAGGCCGACGGGCACCGGATACGGTGAGGCCGTGTCCCGCGGGCCGGCCTGGACCCCCATCCCCTACGAGCGATGGCGTGCCACCCGGGACACGCTCCACGCGCACACCCAGGTCCTCGGCAAGCTGGCAGTCGCTCTGGCGCCACCCGAGCCGCAGCTCCAGCACGCGGCCCTCCGCCTCACGGCCCGCGGGTGGGAGACCCTGCCGCTGCCGGCCCCCGACGGCTCGGGCGCTTTGGTGGTGGTGGTCGACCTGCACGCGCACCGGACCGTCCTCGAGCACAGCGACGGCCGCCGGCGTGTCGTGCCGCTGACGCCCGACCGGCCGGTGGGCGCCGTGACCCGCCAGGTCCTGGACGAGGTGCACGCGCTGGTCGGGCCGCTCGCCTTCGACCCCCGGCCGCAAGAGGTGCCGTGGACCGCCCCGCTCGACGAGGACGACGAGCACGCCACGTACGATCCGGCGCACGTGGGCGCGTACTTCGCCGCCGCCACCCGCGCCGGCGCGGTGCTGGCGGCCGTCCGGGCGCCCTTCCGCGGCCGCTCCACGCCGGTCAACGCCTGGTGGGGATCGTTCGACCTCGCCTTCAACCTGTTCTCGGGTGAGCCGGCAACGCCGCCGTCCTCGGACTTCATCATGCGCAATGCCATGGACGCCCAGGAGGTGGCCGTCGGCTGGTGGCCGGGCGATCACCGCTACCCGAGGGCGGCCTTCTACGCCTACGCCCATCCCGCGCCGCCCGGGTACGCGTCGGCGACGCTCGAGCCGCCCGCGGCGCGTTGGGAGCAGGATCTCGGTGAGTATCTCCTCGACTGGGACGACGTCTGCTCGTCCGAGGACCCGTGGAACGCGGCCGTGGGGTTCGCCCGGTCGGCGGCCCGCCACTCCTGCACCGCCTGCGAGTGGGACCCGGCCCTCTCGGCCACGTTGGACGGGCGTCCTCCGCCGGTGCGCTGACACCGGCGCCGGCGGTCACGGTGTGCGCCGGGCCCGGTTCACGACGACCCCGGCAGCGAGACGACGACCTTGCCGCGCGCCCGGCCCGTCTCCAGGTGGCGGATTGCCGCGGGGATCTCGTCGAATCGATAGACGCGGTCCACGACGGGCGTGACCGAGCCGGCCTCGATCAGGTCCTTCAGGACCAGCAGGTCCCCTCGGTTGGCCTTGGTGAAGAACGGGCGGAGCCGTTGGCGCACCAAGGCGTCCATCACCGTCGCTCTCGCCACCGTGCCCAGGGGCCCGAACCAGCGACCGCCGGATCCGCTGTTGGGGATGAGGGTTCCCGTGTCGGCGAGCACTCTCCGGCATTCGGACAGTCGGTGGTTCCCCACGTTGTCGAGGATGCAGTCGAACGCGGCGTCGCGCCTGGTGAAATCCTCCGCCGTGTAGTCGATGACGTGGTCGGCACCCAGAGAGCGGACGAGGTCCGCGTTCCTCGGGCTGCACACGCCGGTGACCTCCGCGCCCCACCACTTGGCGATCTGGACGGCGAAGGTGCCGACACCGCCGGACGCGCCGTTGACCAGCACCCGATCGCCCGGCCGGATCCGGCCCTTGTCCCGCAACGCCTGCAGCGCGGTCGTGGCGGCCAGCGGCACGGCTGCGGCCTGCTCGAAGGAGAGGTTGGCGGGCATCGCCGCGACCTGATCCTCCCGGACGCAGACGAGCTCCGCGAAGGGCGCGCCCTTGCACCAGCCGAACACGCGGTCCCCGGGCCGGTGGAGGGTGACGCCGGCGCCGACCGCGTCCACCTCGCCGGCCACGTCCGTCCCGCGCAACCGGTCCGCGGGTCTGCGGAGGCCGAAGGCGATGCGTGCCAGGTACGGCAGGCCCCGCACCACGTGCCAGTCGGCCGGGTTCAGCGCGATGGCGCGCACGCGGACTCGCACCTCGCCCTGCCCGGGGATGGGTGGCGCCACCCGACGCACCTCGAGCACGTCCGGCGGCCCGTACCGGTCCTGGACGACGACCTTCACCGGGGCCATGGTGGGCTGGGGCCGCGACGGCGACAAGGGTCGAAGGGCTCCTGGCGGACCCCCGCCGACGGTGGGGCGGCCAGCGCCGTCGCCTGCTCGTGCGCTCGATGCCCGACGCCGGAACGCCCCGAAGGGCGACGGATCAGGGGGACGTCGGGACCACCGGCGGTGCCCCGTCGGGCGTGAGCACCTCGATGCCCGAGGAGCGGCCGTCGTAGGACGATCCGAGCCCGAGCACGAGCGCGTCGCCCACCGTGGCGATCCCCGACCAATTCGCCTGGGGCAGGGGCACCTCGATGATGACCTGACCGGTGGCGGCGGAGCGCACCTGCAGCGCCTTGGCCACCAGGGACAGGCCGTTGAACGTCATGCCGCCCGCGACCGTCGTGGGCGCGAACGAGGCGGCGCCGTCCGCGTGCCAGAGGACCGCGCCGCTGCGGGCGTCGAACGCGTGCACGGTGGGGTTCTGGGCGGGCGTGTCCCTGGGGTCGGCGGGGTCGCACACCTTCGACCCGTTGCTCTCGAAGCGTCCGAAGTCGCCGACGCCGGTGGACCCGTAGACCCGCCGCCCGTCGTAGGCGGTGGTCGCCATGAAGCCGCCCGCGAACCCGCCGAAGACCACGTTGGTCGCCCACCGGAGTTGTCCGGTGCGTGGATCGACCGAGTAGTAGGTGCCGTCCTTGCTCCCCTCGCCGAGGAACGTGGCCTCGCCGTCCGCCGACAGCCCAGCGTTGGCCGTCGCGCCGAAGTCGAAGTCGCACTTGTCGTCGGTGCGTGCCGGCCGGTACTGCCAGGCCAGTGTCCCGTCGTCGACGTGCAGGGCGATCATGGACTCCGACATCGGCGCGGTGTTGGAGAAGTCGCAGTCGGCCGTGCCGAACACCACCAGCTTCTGGGCCGGCAGGAGCGTGCCCGAGGACCAGACGTTGCCGCACCCGTCGTCGAGCACGTGACCGGCGCCGTCGACGTCCGTCTGGTACTCCCACACCGGGTTGCCGCTCTCCAGGCTGGCGCCGACGATGTAGCCCCCGTAGCCCTTGTCGCCGTCGACGTCCACGCCGAAGATCACGTTGCCGTCGGCCACCACCGGCGACGAGAAGATGCGCGTCCCGTCCGTATCGGGATCGGGTGGCTGCTCGGGTCGTCCCGTGTAGTCGTGCTCCCAGTACAGCGCGCCGTTGTCCGCGTCGAGGGCATAGAGCGTGTAGCCGCCGCCGAAGAGCACCAGGGGCGGACGAGCGCCCGCACCGGGCTCGAACCAGGCCGACGACGTGACGAGGCCGCCGTCCGAGGTGGTGTCGCGGACCGCCTCCCCCGGGTACGGGGTGACCGCGTCCTGCGACTTGAGCCGGACCTTCCACCGCAGCTTCCCCGTCCGCAGGTCGATGGCGTAGAAGTCGTCGTCCCACGACCCCACGTAGACGGTGCCGTCGACGACGGTGGGCGTGGCCGTCACCGCGTCGCCGGTCGGGAAGAACCAGGCCTTGCGCAGCGTGCGCACGGTGGCGGCGGTGAGCGTCGTGCGTCCCGCGAAGGTGTGCTGGGCGTCGTGCCCGTAGGTGGGCCAGTCCCAGGGACCGGGGGCGGTGGGGGCGGCGCCGGGACGCGCGTCCGTGCCCGTCGCCGTGGCGCCGCAGCCGGCCGCCAGCATGCTCAGGGCCAGCAGGACACCGGCCGTGTGTCGGCCGCGACGGCCGGTGGGCCGACGCCCTCTCGTCCTCGATCCCCACCCACGCGCGGACGTCGACCGCAAACCGGACCCCCCCAGGTGCTCGACCGCCACCTCGGCTCACGCCGGCGTCATCATAAGACACCGGCGTGCTGCGACGGCCGAGGTCTTCGGGCGTCTAACCGGACTGCTGCGCCGACGGCCGATCGCCGGACGCAGCGGGCCAGGCGACCGCATCGCCGTCGGCCGACACCGCCACCACGTCCCCGACCTCCGCCGGTGCGCGCCCGGCGCAGCGCACCCGAAGCGGCTGGTCGGTCCCGTCGACGGCGACGAGCACCACGCAGTCGTGGCCGTAGTACTCCCGGTGGACCACGCGGCCGGTGAGCTGTCCGGGCGCGCCGCGGCCGTCGCGCAGTGGTCGCAGGGTGATCTGCTCGGGTCGCACGAGCACGTCGGCCGGGCCGGTGACGGGCCCGTCGCCCTCGGCGAGGCGCAGCGTCCCGATCGGCGTGTCGGCGACGCCGCGCCCCACGGTGCCGGGCACGATGTTGGCCTCGCCGAGGAACCGGGCCACGGTGACGTCGGCCGGGCGGCCGTAGAGCACCTCGGGCGCGGCGAATTGGCGGATGCGGCCGCCCTCCATGAGGCCCACCAGGTCGGCCACCGACAGCGCCTCCTGCTGGTCGTGGGTGACGAACACGGTGGTGGCGCGCCGGTCGCGCAGGATCCGCATCACGTCGAAGCGCAGCGACGAGCGCAGGCCGGCGTCGAGCGAGGAGAACGGCTCGTCGAGGAGCACGACCTGCGGCCGGGGCGCGAGCGCCCGAGCCAGAGCGACCCGCTGCTGCTGCCCGCCGGAGAGCTCGTGGGGAAAGCGCCTGCCGAGGTCGCCGAGCCCGACGAGCTCGAGGAGCTCGGCGACGCGTCCCGACGTCCGCTGGCGGCGCGACAGCCCGAAGGCGACGTTCTTGGCCACCGTGAGGTGCGGGAAGAGGTTGCCCTCCTGGGCGACGTAGCCGATGCGGCGGCGCTCTGGCGGGACGAAGCGACGGTCGGAGTCGACGACGTCGTCGCCGAGCGTGATCGTCCCCCGGTCGGGCCGCTCGAACCCCGCGATCAGCCGAAGCAGGGTCGTCTTGCCGCTCCCGGACTCGCCGAGGATGGTGACCACCGCCCCTTCGGGGACGTCGAGGTCGAGGTCCCCGATGACCGGGACGCTCCCGAAGGACTTGGCGAGGCGGCGGCACGCGATGGTGCTCACGTCCCACCGCCCAGGATCGAGGTGCCGCCGGACGCCGTGCTGAAGCGGCGGTCGAACCACCGGCCGAGGAGGAACGCGGGCACCACCGACATCACCATCATCGTCGCCGCGTAGGGGGCTGCCGCGCCGAAGGAGACGCCCTCCTCGGCATACGCCCAGAACTGGGTGGCCAGCGTCTGCACACCGGTGGGGACGAGCAGGAGCGTGGCGGTGAGCTCGGTGACCGCCGTGAGGAAGACGAAGCAGAACGCGGCTGCGATGCCCGGCGCCAGCAGGGGCAAGGTGACGTGCAGGCGCACGGCGAGGGGCCCGCGGCCGAGGGAGCGGCCTGCCTCCTCGAGCCTGGGCGACGCCCGGGCGACCGAGGCGGACACGGCCACCAGCCCGAGGGGGAAGAACATCAGCGCGTAGGCGGCCACCAGCAGCTCCGGGCTCTGGTAGAGGAAGCCCATGTAGTGCGCGGCCAAGTAGACCAGGGCGAGCCCGACGACAACGCCGGGCACGGCCTGGACGACGAATGTGGAGCGCTCGAGCGCGGCCGACCAGCGCCGTTGGTGGCGGGTGGCCAGCAGCGACACCGGGAGCGCCAGGGCCGTGGCGATCAGGGCGCCCAGCGCGCTGTAGAGCACCGTGTAGCCGATCGCGGCCCCGAACGACACGGCGGCGGGGACCGTCGACGACCCGCCGGCGGCCATCCAGTAGACGACTACCGCGACGGGGAAGGCCAGGGCCAGCCCCACCAGGGCGCCGAGACCGAGCTCGGCGACGACCATCCATCGGCCCAGGGGGACGGGGACGTGGGGCCGGGGGACCATGGGGCCCGAACGCTGGAGCCGGCCGCGCTCGCGGAAGACCGCCTCGCCGGCGAGCACGAGCACCGACAGGGCGACGAGGACGAGGGACAGCGCGGAGGCCACCGCGGGGGCGAAGCTGGTCTGGAGCTCGCCGAAGATCGCCGTGGTGAAGGTCTGGTAGCGGAGGTTCTCGAAGGCGCCGTAGTAGGCGAGCAGGGCCAGGCACACGAGGAGGCACCCGCCGAGCAGCGTGGTGCGGGCCTGGCGCACGCTGATGCGCAGCCACGCGGAGAGCCGCGACAGGCCCAGGCTGCGGGCGGCTTCCTCCTGGCCCGGGTCCGCCGCCCGGAAGGCCGCGGCCATCGGCAGGTAGACGAGCGGATAGAGGTGCAGGGTCATCACCAGGACGGCGCCCCAGAAGCCGTGGACGGCCGGGAAGACCGAGGACCAGGTCCAGGCGAGCACGAAGTCGGGGATGACGATCGGGATGATCAGCAGCACCTCCCACGCCCGCCGCCCGGGGAGCGCGGTGCGCTCGGTGAGCCACGCCGCGCCGGTGCCGATGAGCGCGGTGAGGACCGTCACCACGACCGCAAGTCGCACCGTGTTCCAGAGCAACGTCGCCACGAAGGACCGATCGAGCAGCGACCACACCTGGCGCCCTCCGGCCTGGACCGCCTGGACGATGATCAACGCAAGGGGGGAGAGGAGCACCAGGACCACGAGGACGCTGGCGACCGACAGCAGCCACGGGAAACGACGTCGCCGTCCTGCGCCGACGGACCGCAGGGTCTCGATCGTGGTCATGGCCGTTCCCACGCCGTGTCGGCGTGTCCCCCGGCGTGCGGTCCGGCGCGACGGGTCACGTCAGGTCAGGCCCACCTGCTGGATGAGCGCCGCCGACTGCAGGTCGTCGCCCAGGCTGACGACGTTGAGGACCGCCGGGTTCACCTGGGCCAGGGGCACCAGCTCGGGGTTGGCGGCCACGTCGGGGCGCACCGGGTACTCGTAGTCGTCGCCCTGGCTGAGGATCTGCTGGCCCTGGGTCGAGACGATGAACGACAGGAATTGCTGCGCCTCGCTCTTGTGGTGGGAGGATGCGAGCACGGCCGCCCCGCCGACGTTCTCGATGGCCCCCACGTCCCGGTTCGGGAAGAAGTACAGCTTGCTGTGCGTGTTGGCCGCACCCTGCTCCAGCCGGAGCCGGTACCAGTAGTACTGGTTGATGATGCCCACGGCAGCGTGGCCGTGGTCGACGGCGGCGACGGTCGACTCCTCGTCCTGGTACAGCGAGGCGTTGGCCTTCAGCCCCTGCAGCCAGTTCTGCGCCGCCTGTTTCCCGTAGGTGGCGATCACCGCGCCGACCTGTGGCGGGAAGTCCGAGTCCGTGGGCGCCAGTGCAAGCTTGCCCTTCCACTGCGGCTGGGCGAGGTCGAGGACGCTCGTGGGGAGCTGGGAGGCCGAGATCATCGACGGGTTGTAGACGAGCGCGCACACGCGCAGGGCGACCCCCACCCAGTCGCCGTCGGGCGAGCTGTCCGCCGCGGGGACCTGGTCGAGCACCGTGGTGGGCAGGGGGCTCAGGAAATGGCGCTCCTGGAGCAGCATCAGCTCGGGGGAGTTCTCCGCCAGGTAGACGTCCGCCGGCGAGCTCGCGCCCTCCTGGAGGATCTGGTCGGCCAGGACGATCCCGTCGTCGGTGCGCACGCGCACGGTGATGCCCGTCTTGGCCTCGAAGGCGGTGACCAGCGCCTGCGTGAGTTGGGGGTGCTGGCCGTTGTAGAGGACGATCGTGTTCGACCCGTTCCCTCCGCTGCACCCGGCGAGCCCGAAGCCCCCGGCGGCGATCGCGGCGACCAGCGCGGCGACCCGGATGCGGGTCGACCGCCCGCGCCTGGTGTGCACCATGACCTCCTCGCGGCGGCCTGCCCTCCGACGAGGACTTCTAAGGGTCGCCTAACCCTTGATTTTAGGGTTGCCTAAGATTCGGGCGCAAGGGGATCGCCGGGCTGGACCGGGAAGGCCACCACTGGCCCCGACACGTCCAGCGTGACGAGGTCGCCGACGTCGGGGGCGTCGTGGCTGAAGCTCCGAGCGGCGATCACGTGGCCGTTGAGGTCCACGTGGAGCAGGACGTCGGGTCCGTAGTACGTGCGGCTCAGCACCCGGCCCGCCCGGGCCGGCGCGCCGGCGGGCCCGGCGGGGCCACTGGGCTCGGCCGGGCCACTGGGCTCGGCCGGCTCGGTGTGGCCGGCCCGGTCGGGCCCCTGGGCACCGTCCGTGCGCCCGAGCCGGATCTGCTCCGGGCGGATCACGGTGTGCACGATCCCCGCCACGGCGGGGTCGACCAGTGCAAGGTCGCCGAGCGCGCACCGCACGTGTCCGGCGCGGGCGTCCCCGGGGAGCACGACCGCCTCGCCCACGAATCGGGCCACGTCGAGATCGGCCGGCGTTCGGTACAGGGTCGTGGGCGCCGAGGTCTGGACCAGGCTCCCGGCGCGCAGCACCGCCACCTCGCGGCCCATGGAGAGGGCCTCGGCCTGGTCGTGGGTGACGAGGACGGCCGTGGTCTTCGCGTCGGCCAGCGCCCGGAGCACCGCCTCGCGCGTCTCGACGCGCAACGACGCGTCGAGCCCAGAGAACGGTTCGTCGAGGAGCACCAGCCGGGGCCGGGGGGCGAGGGCCCGGGCCAGCGCCACCCGGCGCTGCTCGCCGCCGGAGAGCTCGTGGGCGCGGCGCCCCGCGTAGTCGGCAGGCAGGCCGACGAGCTCGAGCATCTCGCCGATGCGCGCCGAGTCCTTGCGCTCGGCCCGGGGCAACCCGAAGGCCACGTTCTGGCCCACGCGCAGGTGGGGGTAGAGCGCGCCCTCCTGGGCCACGTACCCGACGGCCCGTTTCTCCGGCGGGAGATGGACCCCGCCCCCCTCCGCCACGACGGTGCCGCCGACGAGCACGCGACCGCGCTCGGCCCGGAGGAAGCCCATGATGACCCGGAGCAGGGTCGTCTTCCCGCTGCCCGACGCGCCGAGGATGGCGGTGAGCGTCCCCTCGGGGACGACCAGGTCGACACCACCGAGCACGGCGCGCTCGCCGTAGGCGGCGGTGACCGCCTCGCAGCGCAGCTCGGCCACGGCTAGGCCCCCTCGACGGCCCGGACCTTGCCGAACCGGCTCATGAGCACGTAGGTGAGCACCAGCGACAGGACGACGAGGACCGCGGCGTAGGGGGCGGCCGCGGCGTATGCCACCGTCCGGCTGTTGGCCCAGAAGCTGGTGCCGAGGGTGTACATGGAAGGCGGCAGGAGCACCTGCGCGGTCGACAGGTCGCCCAGCGCGAAGGCGAAGACGAGGACACCGGCTGCCGCCAGGCCCGGTCGGGCCAGGGGGACCGTGACCCGCCACAGGGTCCGCAGCGGCCCCAGCCCCAGTGATCGGGCCGAGTCCTCCAGGGCGGGCTCGATCAAGCCGAGCGTGCTGCGCAAGGCGACCACGGCGAAGGGCACGAACAGCATCGCCTCGGCCAGCACGAGCAGGGCGACGCTGCCGTAGAGGACGTGGACGAGGTGGCTCGCCGCGTAGGCCAGGGCGATGGCGCCCACGAGGTCGGGCAGGGCGAACGACAGGTAGACGCTGCGCTCGAGGATGGTGGGGACCCTCCCCTTGTAGCGCACGGCCAGGATGGCCATGGGGAGGGCCAGCACGATCGCCACCACCGCCGAGCCGAGCCCGAGGAGCACCGAGGTCAGGGTGGCCGGCCACAGGTACTGCAGGGAGGTCGACGCGCTGGAGAGCGCCGCCGAGGAGCTCTGGGTGAACCAGTAGATCAGCATCCCCATCGGGATGCCGAGGCTGACCGTGACCAGCGCGCCGAGCCCGAGGAGGACGGCGGGGGTGGCGCGGCCCAGCGCGTAGCGCGCCGTCTGCCGCCGCACGCCGTGGCTGATGCGGGTGTAGTTGGCGTCTCCGCGGAGCTTCGACTCGACGACGAGGATCACCACGCACAGCACGACCGAGAACATCGACAACGCCGCGGCACCGGAGGCGCTGAAGCTCAGCTGGTACTGCGCGTAGATGCTCAAGGTGAAGGTCTGGAACTTGAACGCCACGAAGGCGTCGAACTCGACCAAGGCGTCGAGGGCCACGAGCAGGAGACCGCCGTAGAGCGCCGGACGCAGCTGCGGCAGCACCACCCGCCGGAAGGTCTCCCAGGCGCCGAGACCCAGCGACCTCGCCGTCTCCTCCAACGCGGGGTCCATGACCCGGAGGCTGGCGGCCGCCAGCAGGAAGACGATGGGGTAGTAGGAGAACGCGATGATCCCCACGGCGCCGAGGAACCCCGTCAGCGACGCGCCGAGCGTCGCGTATGCGTAGCTCGTCACGAAGAGGGGGACGACGAGCGGTGCCACGACGAGCAAGGTCCACACGCGCCGGCCGGGGACGTTCGACCGCTCGAGGAACCAGGCGGCGGCCACGCCGATCACGCCGCAGACCGGTGTGGCCACCACGGCCACCAGGGCGGTGTGGAGGAGGAGCGTGAGCGACGAGCTCGCCCGGATCGAGGTCGCCGCGGCCGAGACCCCGCCTTGGAGGGCCTGCACCATGGTGACGGCGACCGGGGCGACCACGATAGCGGCGACCACGACGCAGACCAGGACCAGGCCGCGCGGTGCACGGTCGGCGGTGTCTCGTGATCGGCCCATTCGCTTCCAGCTCTCCGCGCCCGTGGGTCGACCCCGGGCGTCAGCGCTGGATCTTAGGGGGGCCTCATCAGGGTCCCCGGTCACGGCGGGGCCCGGGTCGGCCCACAAGGGGCCCCTGGGGGTCAGTGCTCGCCGACCGCGACCGGCTCTCCGACGCCCTGGGGGAAGAGATCCGGCCCAGAGGTCCAACGGGCCGTCGGGCCGGCCCTGCGCGTGCCGGCCCGCCACGGGTAGGTTTGAGCCGAGCCGCTCCAGCAGGGAGGTACCACGATGCCTGCCAAGTCCGCATCCGCATCCCCATCGGTCACCGCACCCGCCGACGTGGCCCGTGCGATCTTCGCCGCACTGGAGAAGCGGGACCTCGACACGGCCATGGGCTACCTCACCGACGAGACGGTCGACACGTTCGTCGCCATCGGCGAATACCGGGGGAAGAAGGCGATCCGCGGCTTCTTCGACGAGCTGCTCGCCGCCTTCCCCGACTTCGCCATGACAGTCGAGCGGGTGGTGGGCGACGACACGACCGCCGTCGTGCAGTGGCGTTCGTCTGGGACGTTCAGCGGGGCGCCGTTCCAGGGCGTCGAGGCCACCGGCAAGGCCGTGGAGGTCCGGGGTGTCGACGTCCTCGAGATCATCGACGGCCACGTGCAGCGGAACACGATCTATTACGACGGCGCGTCGTTCGCCCGCCAGATCGGGCTCCTGCCCCGACAGGGATCCGGGGCGGACAAGGCGTTGCTCGGCGTCTTCAACGCCGTCACCAACCTGCGCCGGCACCTGCACTGAGCTCCGCCGCGCCCCGGTCGGCGGCTCGAGCGCGTCGGCGCAGGTGAGAGGGCGGTTGTCAAGGCCGGGCGTGCCGGTGCCGATACCCGAGGGCGGGGGTCGGTGCCGAGAGGGGGGTCCGTGGACGGCATCTGGGTGGCGCCCGACGTCATCGACAAGGCGATGATCGTCGTGGTGCACGAGGCACGGTGCGCGCTCGCCGTGTGGAAGGGGCGCAGCCGGATCGACGTGTACGACCTCGCCGGCGCGTGGCACCGCATCGCACAGCCCTACGCACCCGATGAGGAGGGCATGTGGACCCGGGCCGACCTGCTCGCCGCCGCCCGGGCCACGATCGACTCGTCGGGTGCGCCGACACGCCCTGGCGACCGCCCGGAGACCGCCCTCTACGTCGAGGTGGCGATGCTGGAGGCGGCGCAGCTGATCCGCGCCGACGCATCGGGGTACGCGCTGTGGACGGCCGACGAGAGCGTCGACGTGTACGGCGCCGACGGTGCACACCTGTGCTGGGCCAGGATCGGCGCGCTGGACGTCCCCACAACCTCGCAACTGATGGTCGAGCTCTTGTCCTTCACCGCCCGGATCGCCGCCTGAAGGACCCCCTTCCCGCTGTGGCCTGCGGTCCGGTGTCGGTGTGCCGTCCCGGGACGGATGGCCGCCCGAGGAAAGGGACCAACGGCCCTCTTTCCGGCTCACCGGCTGTGAAAGGCTCCCGGCCGTGAGCGACGACCGCCACCTCGGCCGCCCCGGGAACGAACCGGCCGGCACGGTCCCCGCGGACGGCACCGAGGAGACCGAGGAGGTCGTGGACGTCCTGATCGTGGACGACGAGGGGGACGTGGCGTCGACGACGGCGGAGATACTGCAGCGTGCCGGGCACCGCACCGCGATCGCCTCATCGCTGGAGGAAGCGGTCCAGGTCATAGCCTCCCGCACTGTTCGCAGCGTGATCCTCGACCACCAGATCGCCGACGAGAAAGCCGAGGCCTTCCTCGACTCGGAGCCCACGCTCCCGCCCGTCATCGTCGTCTCCGGCGTCGGACGCGACGTCCTCGCGGACCTCGAGCTCGCCCATGGATCCCGTCTCTTCGCCTGCCGCCACAAGCCGGTCCCGCCCGGGGAGCTGATCGAGCTCGTCGACGCCGCCCTGGCCGCGGGGAGCGCTACCGGTTCGTGACGACGGGCGTCCTCGTCTGGGACCGTCCCGCCACGGTGATCGTGAGCGTCATGGTGACCGTCAGGGCCGGCACCGACGACGCCGTGGCCTGGAGGTAGCTGCTCCCGCCGACGGGCGGGACCAACGTGGAGGTCACCGTCGTCGTCGTGCCTGCTCGATACGTCCCCCCGACAGCCGAGCCCGTACCCCCGTTGCACAGGCCCGCGACCCACGGCGTGGCGCAGGCCGCCAGGCTCCAGGTGCTCAGCGTGAGCCCGTTGGACATGACCACCTTGTAGGTCATCGCCGTCAGGGCGACGCCGCCGGTGTTGGCCACCGTCGCCGTCTGGCGGGCGGCGGAGCCCAGACCCCACGTCAAGGTGGCGGGGCTCGGAGCGGCGCCCCATGCCGCGCTGGCCGCCGCCTCCGTGCCTCTGGCCGTGCCGTGGTCGAGGGCGGCCGAGGCGACGTCCGGCGCGAGGATCCCCGCCAGCAGCACGACGGCCGCCGAAGCGGCCGTCGTGCGTGCTCTGCGGCCCCGGGGCCACGGAGGGTGCGACATGGTCCGTGGCCCGCGAGTGACTACTGGTTGGTGACGATGCCGGCGCGCTGCGCCTCGCTGAAGGTGAAGGTGAGCGTGGCCGTCTGGCCCTGGATCCCCGGCGGGACGACGCCGTTGTGCGTGATCTCGGTGCCGTAGAGCCCCACGCTCACCAGCAGGTGGTTGACGGACCCACCCGGTGCGAGGGACGACGACGCCAGGGCTATGCCACCGGAGAGGCTCTGGACCGGCGTCGTGGCGAGCACCAGGCTGGACGAGCCGCCACAGGTCGCGCTGCCCGGGGCGAAGGTCCACGCCTGCGAGCACTTGGTCACCGCCACGGTGAGGCCCTCGGTCGCGCTGTTGGTCAACGCGTTGAGCCCGTCGCCGGTGACGGCCAGGGACACGCTCCCGCCGTTGGCGAGGGTGCCGTTGTTGGTCACGTTCACCGCGACGTTGTCGATGTCACCGGGCGCCATGAGTGGGAACGTGTTCGAGAACCCGAGCGACGGTGCGTCCGCGCTGAGCACCAGGCTCAGCGTGCCGCTCGAGATCTGCTCGGTGCCGGAGGCGTCGGCCGTCAGGCCGGCGTAGACGGCGCTGGCCGTGAACAACGCTACGGCGAGGGCGAACACGGCCGCCAACACCATCTTCACTCGGTGGTCCTTCTTCGGGGTGTCCTGCTGGCTCATGTTCGGTCCTTTCGTTTATCGAGGTGAGCCGGTCCGCGCCCTCGGGCGTGGCTGCTGGGGTTGTGCTCGGTACTGCGACTGCAGGGGTTGCTGCAGGTGCTCTGGGTGCTGCTGGTGTTCGAGGTACTGCGTGGGCACTGCGTGCTGCGCCGGCCCGACGTACTGCGCCGGCCCGACGTACTGGGGAGGCCCGACGTACTGAGCCGGCCCGACCTCGACCTGTGTGCCTGGCGTCCCCTCGGGCGGGAAGTGGTACTGGGGGTTGTGGTCGAACCAGGGATCGGGCTGGTAGTGCGTGATCGGCCTTCCCACCGCCGCGGGGTGGACGTCGTCCGTCGCCGCCACGCGGGCGAACGCCCGCGATGCCGACGTCGGGTGCCACTCGACCGGTACCGGGTCCGCCTCGTAGGGCCATGCGGCCTCCCCGGGGTACGGCGACGCAAGCTGCGCACCGACCGGGGACGGGTACGGCGAGGGGGGTGTCGGCTCGTGGTGCGACTCGGCCGGGGCGCCCCTCTCGGCCTCGGCACGACGACCAGGACGCAGCAGGGCGCGCGCACCCGTCACGGCGATGAACATGCCGGCCACCGCGATGAGCACCACGGTCACGACCGGTCCGTGGACCGCGACCATCACGTGCCCGAACTCGGGGACGGCCCAAACGACCTCCTGGATCGTCGTCGTCTTGATCACGGCGTGCCACGGGTCCGCCGTGGGGTTGGCGTCCCCCTTGGTGGTGAGGACGAGATGGCCCGTGGTGCCGCTGACGGTGACGACCCGGTGGGCATAGGACACAGACTCGCCAGGTGGTACGAAGATCACGACCATGCCGGGCCGGACGTCGGCGACGGGGATGGCGCGGCTGATCACCGCCCAGCCCGGGCCGAACGTCGGCTTCATGCTCGCGGTAAGCACCGGCTGGATGCTCAGGTGCAGGAAGAAGAGGAGCCCGGCCGCCGTGAGCAGCGTGGCGGACACCACCAACGTGGCCACGGTCGTCAGGGCGGTGCCGAGCTTCCGGACCCCGGCGCGCAGGCGGGCCGGTCGCGGCTCGGCCATCGGCTCGTGCCGTGACGTGCGAGGCGCCCGAACGCCGCGGCGAGGCCGCTTCGGCGCGGCGTGACGCGGTCCCCGTCGTCGAGGCTCGCTCCCACTGCCGGCGAAACCGGCCGCCGGATCAGAGGAGGGGAGCGGCGGCTCGTACCAGGGCGCCCCCTGGTGGAAGGCCGGCGCCTCGTGCCGGGACAGCGCCTGGTAGCGGAAGGGCTCGCCGTACCCGGCGGGACCCTCGGAGCGAGCCAGCGCAGGGGCGGCCAGGGGAGGAGGGGCGGCCAGGGGAGGAGGTGGCGGGGAGTGGATCGGCGCGGTCTCGGGGAAGATGCCGAGCGCGGGGGCTACACGTCGGAAGTCAGGGGCCCGGCCGCGAGCCGGTGCCGGCGGGTTCGAGCGAGAGCCCTTGCCCCGGCCTCGCCCGATGCCCGAGCGACCCGCAGGTCGCAGGTGGAACTCCTGCGGGACCACTTGCACAGGGCAAGGCATCGGCCCAGGCAAACATTTACTTAAGCAACGATTGTCACAGCCACCTCACGGACGGCCGGGGCCGTCCGGGGCCGCAAGCCCGGCCCGAGCAGGGAGGATGGAGCGCCGCCGTGGTGCCGCGGGAGGGGGTTCGCCGCTAGGAGGCCCGCCGCCGGCGACCGCTGGAGGCGGCCCGCACGGCCTTCTCGAGCTCCTCGCGCGACATCTTGGTCCGGCCGGCCACCCCGAGGTCGGCCGCTTTTCGCAGGAGGTCGGCCTTGGACAGGTCGCCGGAGGCGGCTGCCCCCGTCTTGACGGACCGGGTCGCGCCGGACGTGCCGGCGACCTTGGCCCGCTTGGCCGGGCCCGAAGGTCCGGAGGGGGTCGAGGAACCCGACCGGCGCGTTGCCCGCGCCGGGCGTGTCGCGGAGGCGGTGCGCCTCTGGCCAGCGCCCGATGCACGGGCGCCCGATCCGCGGGCCGCCGACACGCTCGCCTCCAGCGCCTCGAGAAGGTTGACGACCGGCGCCGCCCGCTCCTCCTCGTGCTCGACCACGACGGCCTTGCCTTGGCGCTTCTGCTCGATGAGGTCCGTCAGCCGCTCGCGATAGGTGTCCACGTAGGCCTCGGGGTCCCACGGCGCCGCCATGGAGTCGATGAGCAGCTCCGCCATGTCCAGCTCCCGCTGGTCGAAGGCCGACTCGACCGGGAGCGTGTCGATCTCGCTCAAGGGGTCGCGCACCTCGTCGGCCCGGAGCAGGGTCTCGAGCACCAGCACGCCGTGGTACGGGCGCACCGCGGCCAGGTACTCGCGGTCGCGCATGACGAACGTGGCGATGGCGACCTTTTTCATGACGGTCATCGCCTCGAGCAGCAGCGCATAGGCGCGGTCGCCACCGTTGGCCCCGTGGGGGGCGAGGAAGTAGGGCTTCTCGAAGTACACCGGGTCGATGTCGGCCAGGTCCACGAAGGCGGTCACGTTGATGTTCCGGGACTTGCCCGGCGCCACCGAGGCGATCTCGTCGGGGGTCACGATGACGAACTCGCCGGTCCCGAGGTCGTAGCCCTTGACGATGTCGTGGTAGTCGACCTCCTCACCGGTGCGCTCGTTGACGCGCCGGTTGCGGACCCGGTCGGCCGTGCCGGCCTGGAACTGGTTGAAGCGGATGGACTTGTCCTCCGTCGCCGAGTAGAGGCCGACGGGCACGTTGACCAGACCGAAGCTCAGCGAGCCGGTCCAGATGGTCCTCGCCATGGAGGTTTCCTTTCCCTGGGGAAAACCCGAGACATTCAGTCAACCAGCCCCGACGGGCGTCTGACCAGGGGAGATTTCACAATCCACCACCCTGTCACACCCCCGGGCGACACTGGCGGCATCGTCAGACGACGCCCGGGAGACGCCCGGGGCGAGAGCCGAGGAGGTGCGGTGGGCCAGTTCGAGCAGGCAGGAGCAGCCCTGGCGGCGCATTGCCCGCTCGCCGCCGACGCGTTGCACGTGGTCACCGAGGCGGCCGAGGTCGACCGGGCCGAGTCCCAGGTCATCCCCTTCGGGCTCACCGCCTCCATGGTCCGCCACGGGGCCGGGGCCGACGAGGTCGTCCGGGCCATGCTCACGCTCCGTGAGGCCGTCATGGCGGTATCGGGCATCGACCCCGAGACCGAGCCCGTCCCACTGGTCGTGGGCGACCCTGCGGTCGCGGCGCTCAGCCTGGGCGTGTACCTCCGGGGGCTGCTCGACCGCGCCGCCCGGATGACGGGCGCCAACCGGGCCGCGGTGTCGATGCGGACGTTGGCGTTCCTGCGTGCCGGGTAGGCGGCGGGCCGACACCTCTACACTCGCCCGCAGACACCACGCCGAAGGAGCCGGCCGACGCCCCTCGACGCCTACCGGGCAAAGCGTGACCCGAGTCGCACCCCCGAGCCGGTGCCCGCTGCGGGGCGCCCGGCCAGGCGACGAGCGCGTCCGTCGGTGCCGCGCTTCGTGATCCAGGAGCACCACGCCCGCAGCCTCCACTGGGACTTCCGGCTCGAGCGCGACGGCGTCCTCGTGTCCTGGGCCATCCCCAAGGGTCTCCCGTTCGACCGCGGGGTCAACCATCTCGCCGTCCACGTGGAGGACCACCCGCTCGAGTACGCCTCCTTCACAGGGGAGATCCCCAAAGGCGAGTACGGCGCGGGGACGGTGACCATCTGGGACCACGGTACCTACGAGACGCTCGAGTGGACCGGGCGCAAGGTCGAGGTGCACCTGCACGGCGAGCGGGTCGACGGCCGCTTCGCCCTGTTCCAGACCCGGGACGCCCAGTGGATGATCCACAAGATGGACCCCGCCCCTGCCGGCTGGGAGCCGCTGCCGTCGCTGATCCGGCCCATGCTTGCCGTCGCCGGCGCGCTCCCGGTCGACGACGAGGCCTGGGCCTTCGAGTTCAAGTGGGACGGCGTGCGCGCGCTGGTCTATGTCGAGGGCGGGCGGATCCGAATCCTGTCGCGCAACGACCGGGACGTGACCTCCGGCTATCCCGAGCTCCGTGCCCTCGGCGCCGTGCTGGGGACTCGCCAGGTCGTCCTCGACGGCGAGATCGTCGCCCTCGGCGCCTCGGGGCGACCCGACTTCCAGGCCCTCCAGGCGCGCATGCACGTCACCGACGCGGCCCGGGCACGGCGCCTCGTGGGCGAGGTTCCCGTGGCCCTCATGCTCTTCGACGTGCTGCACCTCGACGGGCGCTCGACGCTGCACCTGCCCTACGACGAGCGGCGCCGGCTCCTCGAGTCGCTGGCGCTGCAGGGGCCCAACTGGGCGACGCCGGCCGCGCACGAGGGACCGGGGCGCGCCGTGCTCGCTGCCGCGGCGAGCGGCGGGCTCGAGGGTGTGGTGGCCAAGCGCCGCGACGCCCCCTATCGGCCCGGGCGGCGCGACCCGAGCTGGGTGAAGGTGCGCAACGAGCGCGTCCAGGAGGTCGTCGTCGGGGGGTGGGCACTGGGCAAGGGGAGCCGGGCATCGGGCATCGGCGCGCTCCTGGTGGGCATCCCGACCCCGGGGCGGCCGTCGCGGCTGCAGTTCGTGGGCCGGGTGGGCACGGGCTTCACCGAGGCCGATCTCGCCTGGCTCAAGGCGCGTCTCGAGCGGTTGCGACGGGCCACGAGCCCGTTCGCCGACGTGCTCTCGTCGGCCGAGTCGGCCGGTGTCACGTGGGTCAGCCCCAGGCTGGTGGGCGAGGTCCGCTTCACCGAGTGGACGCGCACGGGCCGCATGCGCCACCCGACGTGGCGGGGGCTGCGAAACGACAAGGCACCCGGCGAGGTGGTTCGTGAGTCCTGAGCCGGTGGCACGGCGATGAGCCCGGAGAAACGGACGCTCACCGAGGTCGAGGGGCGGCGACTCAGCCTGTCGAACCTCGACAAGGTCATCTACCCAGACGCGGGGTTCACCAAGGCCGACGTCATCTCCTACTACCTGCACGTCGCACCCGTGCTGCTGCCCCACCTCGCGGGCCGGCCGGTGACGTTCACCCGGTTCCCCGACGGCGTCGGCGCACCGTCGTTCTTCGAGAAGCACGTGAAGAAGGGCGCCCCGCCGTGGTTGCGCACCGTGAAGGTGCCGCGTCGGAGCGGCGACGCTGGACGTGCCGTGGAGGTCATCGAGTACGCCATGATCGAGGACCTCGCGTCGTTGGTGTGGGCCGCCAACCTGGCCGCGCTCGAGCTCCACGTGCCGATGTGGCGCTCGGTGCGCGACGGGTCGTTCGGGGACTTCGACACCATGGTCTTCGACCTCGACCCGGGTGCACCGGCGTCGATGGTCGAGTGCTGCGCGGTGGCGCGCTGGCTGCACGACGTGCTCGGCGACGCCGGCTTCGAGGTGGTGTGCCCCAAGACGAGCGGGTCCAAGGGGCTGCAGCTCTACGTGCCGCTCGACCCCCGCCGGCCCGGCGACGAGGTGCGCGCCCTGGCGCACGGCCTGGCCCGCCGGCTCGAGCGCGACCACCCGGAGGCGGTCGTCTCCAACATGCGCCGGGACCTGCGCAAGGG
>DASPTT010000123.1:0-3622 GCA_035623275.1 Acidimicrobiales bacterium | reverse complement strand
GTCGGCAACCTCGGGGTGACGACATCCACGGCCGGCGACGAGCTGACGCTGTGGGCCGTCGGTTCACCCTGGCCCGGCGACACCCCTTCCTCGACCACGCCGGCGCCGGATCCCTCCTACCTGGGACCGACGCTCGTCTTCGTCGCCGCTCCGGAGGAAGCAGTGGAGACGACCCAGCTGAACGCGGGTGAATGGGATCTGGCGCAGTCCTTGGTGGGGAGCTCCGGTAACTTCATCTGGTCGTTGCCCAACCCGAACCCCTGGGCTTCCGCTGTCATCGCCCTTCGTCCGGCGACGAACTAGCCTCGTTGGAGGCGAGTGGGTATGGGGGCCGGCCGCTCGGAGCACCGGTCGGACAGGAGGGGCGGCGCCCAGTATCAGGAGCGGGGTCGCCGTGCTCTGTCACCGTGTCGCGGCGGACAGGGCGAGTCCTTCGACCAGGGTCCCGGAGAGGGAGCCGATTCAAAGCCGATGTCGTGACCGGAGTCCTCGACGGCCAGCTTCTCAAGCCGTCCTCCTGCGGGGGCGAGTCCGGTCACCGGGACGGGCCGTCGTGAACGTCCACCGTATCGGTGTGCGCGAGCGTCGACTGCTCGAGGATCCCGCGCCCGCCGCGATGGTCCTCGCCCCGGTCGCACCGAGGGCCGACGGGGCCACGATCGAGGGCGGGGCGATCCTGGAAGCGGAGGTCATCCACGGGCTGGCGGGATTCCTCGCACTCGAGCCCGAGTGGCGCGAGCTCCAGCGTCGGGTCGCGTCCGGCAACCCCTTCTCGACGTGGGAGTGGGTTTGCGAGTGGGCACGGTCGTTCTGGGACGGCTCGGTCGAGACCGTGGTCGTCCGGTCCCCGGCAGGGCTCGTGGCTGCAGCACCATTCCATCGGGCGCGGCCACGTTGGGCGCAGCTGAGAGCGCGACACCAGGTGCTGATGGGGCCCAGAGGGCTCCGCAGCTTGATGGAGCTCGGAACAGCGTTGGTCGACCCACAGGCGCCGCCGGTAGCGTTCCAACTCATCCTCGAGCGCGCACTCGAGGATGACCGCCTCGACTGGATCGAGCTCTGCGCCCAAGGCGACGAGCTCGACCGGTGGTCCCAAGCCATCGCCACGTCGATGTACCGAAGCGTGATCGAGGAGGACACCCTGGTTCCGGTCATGCCGCTGGCGATGGACTGGCCTCAATTGCAGGCGCGGCTCCGTAGGAACGTCAAGGAGGCCGTCCGCCGATCGTACAACGCACCACGGCGGGACGGCCTGGTGCTCTCCTATCGGGAGTGCAGGCGCCACGACGAAGGGCTGGACGAGATCCTCGATGCATTCTTCCGCCTCCATCGTTCCCGATCGCTCCGGCCCGGGAACCCGTACCACCGGGACCACTTCTCGACGCCATCGCGCAGAGCGTTCCTCGACCGCGTGGCGCGGCGCATGGCGGATACCGGGGCGCTGACGCTGAGCCTCGTCTCTTGGGCCGACCAGCCTGTGGCCGTCAGGATCAACTTCGAGGTGGACGGAACCGTCTATCTGTACTACTCGGGATTCGACCCGGCTTGGTGGAGCTACAGCGTCATGACGTTCGGAGTGACCGAGGCGATCAAGTCGGCGATCACGAGGCGACAGCGGGCCATTTCCTTCTCGCCTGGAGTTGACCAATCCAAGGCACGGTGGGATGTCAGCTATGTCCGCATCGTGCGGTTCTCGGTGGTGCGTCCCGTTCGTGCGTCGCGCCTGCGGTTTGCGGTCGTGCACACCTTGCGTCGAGCGAAGCACCGGGCGATCCGGCTCGTCGATCGGCGCTGACGGTGGTGCCCACCGAGACCGGGGGTCGACGTAGGGCTCGTACGACCCGATCGGCGCGAGGGGGCAGCGACGACAGGGCCCATCGGCCCGCACGCGTTGGCGGTCACCTGCTCGCGTTGGTCGTCGGCCTCGGCGCCGTGATCGCCAGCTCGCCGTCGCCGGTGGCCGCCGCGCCCCTGTCGGTGTCGGTGGTGGGCAACCACCTCGTCGACGGCTCGGGCAACCCCCTGGTCCTCCGAGGGGCAGACCTGTCGGGGACGGAGTTCTCCTGCATCCAAAACGGCACCCCCACCAGCCGGGGCTGGTCGATCTACGGCGGCCAGCCCCTCGACCAGCCCTCCACCTATGCGGCCATGGCCGCCTGGCACATCAACGCCGTGCGGGTCCCGCTCAACGAGGACTGCTGGCTGGGGATCAACGGGGTCAACCCCGCCTACGGCGGATCCAACTACCAGAACGCCATCGCCACCGAGGTGGCCCAGATCAACGCGGCGGGCATGGTGGCCATCTTGGACCTGCACTGGTCGAACCCCGGCACCTACGCCGCGCTCTCCCAGGAGGAGATGGCCGACGCCGAT
Source organism: Acidimicrobiales bacterium (assembly GCA_035623275.1). GTDB lineage: Bacteria > Actinomycetota > Acidimicrobiia > Acidimicrobiales > UBA8190 > DASPTT01. Next base: position 1,249 of record DASPTT010000123.1, on the reverse strand, counting down.
CACTCCATCACCTTCTGGTCGCAGGTGGCGAGCGCCTACAAGTCGAACCACGCCGTGATCTTCGACCTGTTCAACGAGCCCTACTTCTACTGGATCAGTGACGGGACCCCCCCGTGGTCCTGCTGGCTCAACGGCTGCCAGCAGAACCAGGTGGTCACCGCCGGCCAGACCCTGCCCGACGGCACCACCACCGGCTACCAGACCTCCTACACCTGGCAGAGCGCGGGCATGCAGCAGCTGCTCGACGCCGTGCGGGCCACGGGGGCCACGAACCCGGTGCTGATCAACGGCCTGGGCTGGGCCAACGACGACACCGGGTGGGGGGCCAACGCACCGAGCGACCCGGCCAACCAGCTGATCGTCGGGGCCCACATGTACCCGGGGGCGGTGACATGCCTGGCGCCGAGCTGCCCGTCGATCGAGACGCTGGCTGCGACCCACCCCGTCGTCATCGGCGAGACCGGCGACTCGAGCGCCGCGCCCGCCACCTACCTGCCCACCTTCCTGCCCTGGGCCGACGCCCACGGGCTCAGCTACCTGGCCTGGACCTGGAACCCCTGGGGCAACGCCGACGACGTGCTGATCCAGGACTGGTCCGGCACCCCCACCACCGGCGAGGGGGCCGTCTACCAGGCCCACCTGGCGGCACTGGCGAGCTCCGGCGGCACGACGACGACCGGGTCCCCGCCCACCACGACGACCACGGCCCGGGCGGGCACGGGTGTACGAGGACCGGCGACCGGGAGCGTGTTGCCAAAGAACGCCGGGGGTCGGTCCGGCGCCGCCACGAGCACCACCGACGACGGGGCCACGTCCATGGACAGGTCGACAGGGGCCGGGAACGGCACCCGGTCCGCGGGCAAGGCAGCGTCCGAGGCAGCGCCCGCCCTACGGGGCGCGGCGGACGGGTGGGGAAACGTGGTGGTGGCAGCGCTGTCGTTGTGCGTGGCGGCCACCTGGCTCGTGGCGATGAGACGGCGCCGGCGCGGCGGAGGGCCGCGCCTACCGGCGCCCCGAGACGACGGCTGACCTCGATTGGGCCATGGACACGAACGGGCCGCGTGGCGTCCCACGGAGAACTCGAGACCGGGCTCGAGATCGATCCCGATCCGGGATGTCGCGCGACACCGCAAATGAGGGATAGGGGTGGGGTGGGGCGGGGGTCGGGGTTGGTGGGGTATCGACAAAATCCATCTACTAGGGGGTACGCATCCTCGCGCTGCCGTCACTTCCCACGCTAAGGCTCTCG
>DASPTT010000122.1:0-10485 GCA_035623275.1 Acidimicrobiales bacterium | reverse complement strand
GGAGGCGGTCGACGACCTCCGGGAAGCACGAACGACCGAAGAAAAGTTCGCTCGGCTTGTTGAGGTCGGGGAAGGCTCCGCCCAGCATGCCCGCAAGGACCGCCAAGCGTCGATGACGGGGCGTACGTCTGAACAGCATCGTCATGACCCCCAATCCGCAGGATCCGTCGATGACGGCCGCGGTGAGGAAGCGGGGTCCGGCCTCACCCCCCACCCAGCCGAAGTGCGGCGTCACGTCCAACACGGCGTGCGACACCAGCCCGGCGACAAAGGCCTGCGCGGGGGGTGCGTGAGGGCGGATCTCGGGCCGGGCCAGTCCAGCGTGCCGAGAAGGGCACCGGGAAAGAGCCGGACCGTGAAGCCGTCATCTTCGCCATCTGGGGTGGCACTCACGGGAGTGCTTCGTGGGCCATCATCGAGGTGACGGTGAAGATCCCGACCTGCGAATAGGTGGACGTACCGAAGGGCGTGGCGCTGGTGACCTTGATGTCCTGTTGGAGACGAAGGGGCAGCCCGGTTCGTGCGTCGAGCCAGACCTCGGATCGTTCTGAGCCGGTCTGAGCACCCGAATCGGTTCGTAACCGTAGGAAATGCTCGGCGGCGACGGGGGTACCGGCGATCGACAATGTCGTTCGGCCGATGAACTGGTACGGACCGGCACTCACGGTCTTTCCCTTCACCGAGCTATTCGTGCCGGTGCACTTGCCCTCCCACTTCTGACCGGGAACCGGCTTGGCCGGTAACGACATCGTGCCCGGCGCGCAGGTAAAGGTGCTCAGATTGGTGGCGTTGATGGGGCCGATGGACCACAACTGCCAACTCTGACCCCCCATTTCCCAGAGGTCACCGTCGTGGAGGCAATAGCGCCACGTCTGCCAGTGATGGGTGGAGTAGTCGATCCGAAAGATCCAACAGTCCGAGCCCTGCAAGGTCACCGTGCCGGGCATGGTGGGCCCCTCGGCCTGAGACAGCGGTGGCGAGGACAGGTGCTCGGTCCCCGATCCGCTGTACGCATAGACCCCAGGCACGGGCCGGATCGCGCTCGACGCCGCTCCGCCACCCTTGGGCAACCGGCTCTGGGCTTGGCGCATGGTCACCGGCCGGGCTCGGTTCGTCGTCAGCCAGACGACCAGTACCGCTGTGCCCAGTAGGAGCAGAAGTACGCCGAGGACCCAGGGCCATCGCCGTCGCCGCCGCTTCGGCTGGGGACCCTGGTCACCGGATGCCCGATCACGCTGATCGACGAGCGTCATCAAGTGCAGTGTGCGGCAGGCGGGATTGTCGGCGTAGGGCCGTTGGACTGGACCCTCGTCCGGTGTGGGCTCCTATGCGGCCACGGGGGCGCGGTCGCGACGCCGAACCGGCGATTGCCCGTCGAGCCACTGCTGGGCCCGCTCCAGGCGGAGGTCGCTCGGAACATGCCGGTGGCCCTGTGGGCTCTCGGTGTATGCCCCGCAACGACGGCATACCGACATCCACCCATTGGTCACAGGGGCGTGGTCCTCGTCGAGTCGAGCGCCGAGGAGCAGAGCTTCCGGTGAAGTCATCGATCCTCCTCATTGGTCTCTTGGTCCCAGCGTGGCAAGGTCCTCCCGGTGCTTGTAGGGGCTTTCGGCCTCCCAGGCTCGGGCTCTCGACCGCAAGCTCGCCGCCGACGACGTCCTCGACGCCGGAGCCGTCTACAGGCCGACCGCCGCCTGTCGCCGGTTGTCGTCGGGGATCCCCGGTCCGCCGGAGGAAGCGGCACTGACGATGCCAATACGAGCCAGTACCTCCGGGTGGTTGATCAGCCCCACATGACCGGGCGCCCTGTCGACGATGACCCGCTCTGGGCCCGCCTCGGTTGCCTGGCGATCCGTAGTCAGCAGGACCCGCGTGGCTCCCGGCATGACCGGAAGGGCCGAGGACGTGCGCACCAGCCGATCACCATCACTGGCGATCAGGGTCAGCGACGGCGCACGATCGCCCAGCGTGCGGCGATGCTGGCGCAGGTGCTCGGCGCCCACCGAGAAGACCCGTCCAGAACCGGGCATCCCGGTCACCGCCCCGAAAGGCGAGGCGATGGCGACGGTGGTGATGTCGAGGTCGGTGTGCCCGTGGGCGAACAGTGCGCCCAGGTACCCGCCGAGCGAGTGCCCGACGAAAAGGAACCGTCGGCCTGGGTACTTCGCCACCTTGTGCTCCAGCACCGGTCGGAGCCACGAGTAGGTCCAGTCCGGCGGGGCGAGACCGAACCAAGGCGGATGGATTAGTTCGTCGCCGCCGACCGCTCGGTACAGGCGCTCGGTCACCTGACGATGGACGAAGTCGGTAGGGAGAGCGAGGGTGGGGTAGCGACCCCGTGACCGGGTGCCCGCTCCGGAGAGGACGACGACCACCCGCTTGGCTGTCCCGGGGGACCGGTTCGACGGGGGCGAGGCGCCCTGGTGGTGCTCACATTCCAGAACCGTGCTTCCCGGCATCGTCTGCCCCCCCCACAGTCGTTGCCTCTATCTGTCAGGAGCGCCAAGGCCCCGGGGCGGTCTCGCCGCAGTGGCCCCAGTTTGGCCGACGGGGCCACCGGGCTTGACGATCCTCTGAGCCGTGTCCCAGATCCCAGTGAAGGAACGGTACGCCCGAGGAGCGAGGTTGGCATCGCCCAAAGTGGGGATTTCCATTCCGCCACCTCAGACGGCCAACGTGTGGACACCCACCCGTACCTCCTCGACGTCGCCGGACTCATGGCGCAGGCGAGTCGCTTGCTCTATGCACCCATGCTCGCCGCCTGGCCGTGGCATGGGTTGCTTGGGAACGATCGCCCTTCATAGGTCCGACGGCAGGCATAGGTTCAGTTCAGATTGGTACTCGACGGGGATTCGAGCCGATAGCCGGCACCCAGGAGGAGGCGGTCGGTGACCATTGAAGACATGACCGGCAAGACGGTCGTGCTCTCGGGCGGCAACTCCGGCATCGGGAAGCAGACGGCCCTGGCCCTTGCCGATGCTGGCGCCAGGGTCGTGATCACGGCTCGGGATCCAGGCAAGGGCGAGGCGGCCCTGTCGACCCTCCGCGCCCAGAGCCCGACCAGTCAGGGCGAGCTCGTGATATTCGACCTCGGCGATCTCGGTGAGGTGCGTTCGGGCGCCTCGCAGATCCTGGCGCTTTGCGATCGGATCGACGTGCTGGTCAACAACGCCGGACTAGTCCTCTCGGAGCGGCACGAGAGCGCTGATGGTTATGAAGCGACCTTCGCCATCAACTATCTGGGCCCGTTTCTCCTGACGCAGTTGCTGCTGGAGCGGCTGAAGGCGAGCGCTCCCGCCCGGATCGTCAACGTCGCCTCAACCGCCCACAAGGCAGTGCGACATGGACTCGACTTCGACGACCTGCAGGCCACCAAGCACTATCGGGGGCTGGAGGTCTACTCGCGCTCGAAGCTCGCCACCATCTACTTCACCGCGGAGCTGGCGAGACGCCTGCAAGGCTCCGGCGTCACGGCGAACTGTCTGCACCCGGGCACGGTGGCCACCGGCTACGGGCGCGACGGAGATTCCAGCGGATTCCTTGCCTTCGGCCTGAAGATCGCAGCGCCCTTCCTCCTTACCCCCGAGCAGGGGGCACGGACATCGATCTACCTGGCGAGTTCGCCGGAGGTCGAGGGAGTGAGTGGGAAATACTTCGTCAAGTGCAAGCCGCGACTTCCGTCGAAGGTCGCCCAGGACGACGTGGCAGCCAAGCGGCTGTGGCAGATCAGCGAGGACCTCGTGCGCAAGGGCTAAGGCTCAAGGTGCAGCTCGTTCATCGACGATTGGGATCCCGAGCCGACGTTGGTCCCGAGGGATGGCCGTATCCTTTCTTCCCCAGGTGACTGCGTTCCACCAACCAGGCGTTGAACTTTGACGCCGTTGTCTCCGACCAGCCACATGAGCAGGTGGCGATCCACAGGTCACGACGACGGCGCACCTTGGTTCGATGCCTCGGCGGTCGGGGTTGTGTGGCCACGGTGCAACAGGATGGCAGAGAGATGCCCCTGACGTCCTGGCGTCCGTCCCGCCCGGTGGGCAACCGGGGTCGTGGCCAGGACCCATCCCCATATGATGCCTGGCCCGAGCTGGGGATCTTGGCAGTTCTCGGTTGCTGCGAGTGGAATCGTGCCGATATCGTCGTAGCGATGGTGCAGCTACACCCAGTGGTAGCTCCCGAACCGTGAGCGACACCGCGGATTGCAAGGCGCTGAAGGACCAGCGGGCGCGCCTGCAGGCCGAGCTCAAGAACCTCCCGGTCCTCCCGGTGGACCAGATCGCGGAGCTCAACCGGATCCTCGGAGAGCTCGAGGACACGCTCCAGAAGTCCCTGGACGATCTCGAGAAGTTCAAGAAGGAGGCTCAGGACAAGTTCAAGGAGCTGGAGAAGCAGGCGCCGGATCTCGCCAAGAAGCTCAAGGAAGCGCTCGACAAGAGTAAGCGCATCCCCGATGCAGCAGGCAAGGTCGTCGAGTCCGCCAGCGAGTTCGCCAAACTGCTTGGGAAATACTTGGAGATCACGAAGGCTGCGGAGGAGTACTACCGCAAGATGGAAGGGTCGAGCTCGCAGCAGCTCGACGCGTTCGCCTCCTACCTCGACGGCCTCACCTCAACCCTTGCGTCGGCTCCCGGAAGCGTCGGCCCGGTGACGATCGACCCGACAGCCGTCAAGGTCATGCAGCAGCTGATGAAAGGCTACGCCGACTCGGTGAGGGCGACGGCGGCCAAGGTGGCCGAGTTGCAGAAGCTCCAGGATCAAGAGGCCGCGGCCCTGAAGGAGGCGGACACAGAGCACCGAGACGTGCTGAAGCGTGCCAAGTCGGAGCGTGAGCAGCTTGCCGACCGCAAGCAGGACCTGGCGGCTCAGATCAGGGCGCTCGACGACCTGATCGAGAAGGTCTGCCCCCAACCGGACCCCTACGATCCCTGCAGCGACCCCGACAACAGGGTCAACCGGGCGGTCCACGAGGCTGACGCCGACCCCGAGGTCGTCGCCCTGCTCGAGAAGCGGTCAGCGGCCCTCACCGCCTACCGCAACGCGGTCGCCGGCGCCGACGCCGCCTGGGGCAACTACATCACCTACTCCGAATACCTGAACGGGGACAAGCCCCTGGACGAGTCGACTCCCGACTCGCTGAAGCCCACGGTGGGGCTCCTCTTCAGTGGGTACTACGACCGGACGAACAAGGCCTACGGACAGAAGCTGCGGCGGCTCCTCGACGGCTACATCAAGGACGCCGACGAGGCGCTGAAGGACTACCAGGCAAAGGAGCCGCTCACCAAGTCCACCCTCACCGATCTACAGGCGGCCACCGGCGCATGGGAGAACGCGCGCAACAACGCGGTAGCCAAGATCGCTGCGGACGAGAAGTGGACCGCCGAGGACCTGGAGGTGCTCAGAAGGTGCCACCCGGAGGTGAAGGAGCCCCCGCGCCACGCGATGCGCACACCCACCGGCGTCTTCGGCCGCACCGGAGCCCTCGTAGCTGCCGGCGTGATCGTCGTCGCCGGGGTCATCACCGGCGTAGCAGTCGCGACGGGCGGCGGCGGGAGCTCCAACAAGGTCGCCACCGGGGTCACCACCCCCACAACCGGGCCCCGAATCGCGACGGGTGGCAACCTCGGCAACCAGCTCCGCGACTACCTGGTCGGCCCGCCGAGCACGGATATCGGCGCGTACTGGGAGGGTTACGCGGTGTCCGCGAGCGGCTGCACGTCCGACATCACCTTCGGCCCCTCGCAGACGACCGCCTACGCCGGCACGATATGGATGACCGGCGACGTGTTGCACGCCAGCGGGGTCGAGTTCAGCGGCGACTACAGTGGCACGCTCGGCTCCGACGGCGCATTCCAGCTGGAGACGGCTCCCTATCCGCAACAGCCCGAGACCGTCGACGCTCACATAACCGGCTACCAGGACGGTGTGTACCCGATCGAGGGCACCTTCTCGGACGTCGACTACGGCGACTGCGTGATCAACTACACGATGACCTCCGGTCACCTCGACACCGTGCCGTAGCCGGCGACATGTTCGGCAGGCGGTCCTGGGAGCACACCTTCACTTACAGCGTCGGGATCCGATTCCTTATCGACCAAGGCCGAACAGTGATCGTCGAACTCCGGCCGGCGGCGGCCGGTTGAGGTCGGCGCAGATGGCTCCGGTGAGAAGCGGGGGTGCGATGACTATGTCAGACATCTACGACGCTGAGCATCCTCGTCCGGACGTCCCCAATCCAGGGAGCCCCGAAGCGCTCGCAGCCGGGTGTCGCTGTCCGAGTGTCGACAATGAGCACGGTCGGCTCGTCGGCGGCGCGGGGTTCTATTTGTTTCGGTCCTGTCCGCTGCACGGCTCCGAATTGGAGTTCCCGACATCAGCTTGGCGGGAACAAGAGCCGCTCACGCAGGTTCTCGGCCCGCCACCGGCACGGGTCGGCCGTGAGCCGCGCAAAGCTCTTGTGGGGCAGATCGCATCGTTCCTCAACCCTGGCGAAACACCCCGCTTCGCGTTCGTGGCCGTGCACGGGACATCCCCGAAGGGCACGCTGCGGGTCAGCCTGAGCCGCTACGGCATCGTGGTCACCGAACGGGCGGTGATCGTCTTCGAACTCCGGGGGAGAAACCGGGCCGAACGTGTGAGGCGGCTGCCGAGGAACGTCCGGTTCGGGCCTCGCGGGCACTGGTGGAACGCCTATCGGGAAGCCGACCTTGCGGGTGAGCCAATTTGGTTGCACTGGGAGTACTTGAAGGACGCGCGGCAAGCCGACGCCGAGTTGCCGCGCAGACCGTGACCGCTGCCGTCGCGCACTCTCGTGCGCCTCGAGCTTGGGAAGAGAGGTACACGGATGTCAGGGTTCGCCCACGATGGCCAGCCCCATCTCCGATGGACGCATCAGCGAGTGAGTCGGGCAGTTGTCCCATTCCAGATCACTCGTCCACCCTCGTGCGACAGCCCACTGGCGCTTCACCTTGTCCTGGTGGCTGAACAAGCCCGCCGGAATGGCCAAGGGTGGAGTGCCGCATTCGGGCACGTCGCACTGGAGGAGGTTCCCGGATCCCGTGATCGCCATGGCAGCGAGCGTAGGGTGTCGACCCGGCAAGCAGTGGGATGGTTTAGGTGCATGCTCGATACACCCCACCCGTAGACGACATCGGCCCCGGGGCGGAATCCGGGGCCGATGCGGTGAGCACCGGGCGGGGGGGACCGGGCTCAGGACTTCCAGACGGAGTGGGGTCGTCTGGCGTTGGTGGACCCCATGCTGGGGCACCCGCCTGAGCGGCGGGTGGGGCTCGGCTGGGAGCCTGCTGTGAATCGCCTGGCCTAGGGTCGGAACCGTGGCCAAGTACTTTCCCCGGATAACCGGTGCATCGGCCGTACCCGCACCGCTCCAGCCCGGCGACTACGAGCTGTCGCTCACCTTCGAGGGTCGGCTGCGGACCCTCCTGGTGCACGTCCCGCCGCAGGCCCGGGCGGAGAGCCCCCTGCCGTTGGTGCTCAACTTCCACGGGGCGGGGAGCAACGCCACCCAGCAGCGCCAGTACACGGCCATGAACGCCAGCGCCGACCGGCACGGCTACCTGGTCGTCTACCCCAATGGGACCGGGATCCTGCCGGGTCAGCGACGGTTCCTCACCTTCAACGCCGGAGGGTGCTGTCCCCCCGCATCGAACAAGGATGTCGACGACGTCGGCTTCACCGAGGCGATCCTGACGATCATGGGGGGCAAGACGCCGATCGACGTCGAGCGCATCTACGCCACGGGGATGTCCAACGGCGGGATGATGGCCCACCGGCTGGCCGCCGAGTCGTCGAGGATCGCCGCCGTGGCGTCGGTCGCCGGGCAGCTCAACCTCACCTGCTTCCATCCTCCGAAGCCGGTGTCGGTCCTGGAGTTCCACAGCATCGACGATCCCCGAGCCCTCTACGACGCCCGGGGGCTCACGTGGGCGAAGGAGGCCAGGATGCGACGGCTCCCGCCGGTGGAATGGGGCATCGACCGATGGGTGGCCCACAACCAGTGCTCACCCACGCCAGCGATCAGCGATCCGATCACCGGCCCGCCCGGATCCCTTGACGATGGCCAGACCCTGACCAAGCTCCGCTACGGACCGGGTCGAGACGGCACCGAGGTGGTCCTCTACCGCTTCAGCGGCGTGGGGCACGTCTGGCCGGGGGCGGCGACGTTCATGCCCCGATGGCTCGGCCGCTCGACGACCCTGGTCGACGCCAACGAGGTCATGTGGGCGTTCTTTGCCGCCCACCCACTCTCGTCTGGCTGAGGCTGGATCCCGGTCAGCCGGTCACGGTGATGTGGAGGCTCCAGAGCCGAGCCAGCATCGGACAGGGTTGGCCGGGGGGACAGGCGATCCCTCCGGTACTGGTCACCGTCGCCTGGCCCACCGCCATGGCCTTGAGGTCGGCCTGGAGCCCGCCTCCCTGGGCCGGACGCTGGACGTTCTCCACCTGAACGACAGGCGAGTCGCTGGTCGGGTCGTTCCAGACGAACCCGGTGTCGAGGACCAGGTGGACGGTCACCCCGACGTGGGTGGTGATGGCGCAGGGCTCGGTCTTGGAGGTGAAGACGATGTCGGGGCTGGCCACCACGCCACAGGGCACGGAGGTGGCCGGGACCGTCGTGCTCGTGGTCGTTGAGGTCGAGGTCGTCGTGGACGAACTGGCACCGGGCGGCGTCGTCGAGGTCGAGCACGAGGCCAGCAGGCCCGCCAAGGTGGCGGCGAGGACGGTCAGGGGGAGCCGCCAGCGGCGGGCGCAGGTTGGGCTCACGGGTGCGGGCGGCGCGTGCCCAGTGGAGAGCACCGGGCAAGCGAGCGGGGCAACCCCCGGTGCTTCCCCAGAGGGTGCGGCGCCGGATCGCCCAGGAGCGAGCCAGGGGCCGCTCGTTGGCGGCCATCGCCGAGGAGCTGAACGCCAAGGGGGTGCCGACAGCCAGGGGAGGGAAGTGGCTCCCGTCCACAGTGGCCCACGTCGTGCGGTCGGTAGCGATCGACAAGGAGCTTGTTCGGCGCTGACCGCCGATAGAAGCGGACACCCAGCGCCGTGACCAATGCCAAGGCAACGAAGAACGTCCACCAGTCGAGCCACTGCAAGGCGATCAAGCAAGCAACGAGGGTGATTCCGGTCTGGAGGCGGAGAGTCGCAACCGGGCCTCGTGGATCACGAGTTGGCGCTTGCGTATTGAGCATCGGACGCCTCCTGTTGCGATCGTCTGTTCAGGCTGAGGACACCTCCAGGGTCGAAGGTCACAGCTTCGGTAACTGCTCGCCCACGAGATCTCGATCTGGTGGCGGTTGTAAGCCTGAGGTTGAGGTGCACTGCGAACTGTGAACCGCCGGTCGACATCGAGCGACGGCGGAGTGCTTAGCGGGGGAGGTCGGCGTAGCGCAGCCGGGCGGTCTCGCCCTGGACGACAACCCCTTGGCGACCGAGTTCGGCGACGAGGCGGGCTCCCTCGTAGGTGTAGAAGAACCACTCACCTTCGGCCGTGCGGAGGCGCACCCCTTGTCCGAACGGAAGCTGGATCCGCTCAGCGCCTTGGATCTTCCGGAAGCCCATCTCCCAGCGCCGCCCACTGAGTCCCGGTCGCACCGTCACCGAGTGCTGGCGGACACGGAGGACCGCCAGCCCCCACGGACGGCGGAACCGTCCGCCGTCGAGCGGGAGATTGCAGCCGCCGAGGATCCAGCGGGACGAGGAGATGGTCACGGGTCATTTTGGCAAGAACACACCGACCGTTCACGGGCATGGCCGATGGCCTCCCAGTCCGGCCGTCGACGCTCGCCCAAGCTGCATCACGGTCGTAGCCTCGGTCCCGGAGGTGATCGAAATGGCTCATGACCGACTCGACAGCTACATCGACGCATGGCTTATGCACCCACAAGCAGGAGCCGAAGGTGGCGACCAGTACCTCGAAGCGCTCCTGGCCTGCATGAGCTTCGACATTTGCTACGAGGATGTGCCGACAGGAATGGTGTTCGACGGCCACGAGGGTGTCGCCGAGATGGCTGCCGCTTCTCACACCTGGTCGAACGACCTCACGATCCGGGTGACCTCCAGGCAGACCGACGGCACGAACTTTGCACTCGAATGTGAGACGACGGGTACGAACACCGGTGACACGGGGGCGGTGGCCGCAACTGGCAGGACGTTCTCGTTCCGAGGCGTCTCCATCGGTCGGTTCGGTCCCGACGGACTCGTCGTCGAGCACCGGGACTACTGGGACCTCATGACGTTCCTGGGTCAGATCGGAGCGCTACCCAGTGCGGATCCGCTCAGCTCGTAGGGTCGGAAGTAGGACCCCGTCTACCTACCGTGTCCCGCTGACCGGTGTCGGTGCCCCTGAAGCTCGTAGAGCAGCGCCTGCTCGTCGCTCCCGAGTCGCTGCGCCGCCCGACCGGACCCACGCTGGTGACGCTGCTCGGCGAGGAGGTCGAGGTTGTGGCTGGCGGCTTCGAGTTGTCCTCGGAG